>JAKSQG010000069.1 GCA_024404275.1 Clostridia bacterium
AGGATGACGCACATGACGCTTTCCACAAAGGTGGTGACCATGATGCGCATCAGCACAGCGATGCGGGTAAAGTCGATGTTGGCTTCCTCGTTCTTTTCGTTGAGTTTTTTGAAGGCCATCAGCTCACGGGATTCCTTGACGAAGGCCTTGATGGCCGCGATGCCGGAGAAGCTTTCCTGCGAGAAATCGGACAGGGAAGAGAAGCACTCCTGACGGTATTCCCATTTGGCGGACATGTAGCGCCCCAGAATGGTAGCGCAGGCAAGTAGCAGCGCCATGGGAATCATGCACAGGGCGGCCATGGTGGCATCCATGTTCCACATTCTGGTCACCGCCAGGGAGCCCAGCAGCAGCGCATCAAAGAACTGCATCAGACCCCAGCCGAAGCACTCCTGCACGGTATCCAGGTCGTTGGTGTACAGGCTCATCAGGTCGCCGACCTTGTTGGACTGGTAGTACTCCTGACTCAAATGGGTGGAATGCTCAAACATGCGGGTGCGCAGCTTGGCTTCCACACGGATGGCGGTGCCAAAGAAGCAGACACGCCACAGCAGGCGTCCCAGACAGATGCACAGGATGATGCCGGTCATGGGCATGCAGATGCGGTCCAGCATAAAATCCATGTCAAAAACGTGCTCCACGCCGTCAACGATGACACGGCCGCTGTCCAGACCGTTGATGACCATCTGATACAGATTGGGAATCAGCAGCTGCAGGTAATCTACCATAAACAGCGCCAGTACACCCAGCAGCAGCAAGGGCATGTAGCGCAGGTAGTAACGGTTGATGTGCTTGCCGAAAATCATTCCGTCTGTTCCTTTCAACATAAAAAATGCGGCTCTTATACCAACATAGAAAAGTATCACAAAAATGGGAAAATGTCAAATATTGAGCGAAAAGTGAAAAAGGTAAAAAACACACAAAACAGCGTCGAAAACGAGGCGTTCCCGTCATTGTTGCTTCTTATTGATAGCAAGAACGGAAACGACGCTGAAATTACTTGAATTTGCCTTTTCCCGGGTGGGGTATGGGGAGGCCATGCTTTTCGGCATCGAAAAGCGTGCCCTCCCCATCGTTTTCCTGCTCGTATCTTCCCGTCGTTCTTGACAAATGCGGCAGTTGTGATATGATAGGATAGAACTATTTTGGGGAGGCTTTCACCATGAGCAAAGTAACGATGGACAAGATCACCGCGCTGTGCAAATCGCGCGGATTTATTTATCCCGGCTCCGAAATCTACGGCGGCCTGGCCAACGCCTGGGACTACGGCCCTCTGGGTGTTGAATTCAAAAACAATGTCAAAAAGGCCTGGTGGCAGAAGTTCGTTCAGGAAAGCAAGTACAACGTGGGTCTGGATGCCGGCATCCTGATGAACCGCGAAGTGTGGGTCGCCAGCGGTCACGTGGGCGGCTTCAATGATCCCCTGATGGATTGCCGCGACTGCAAGGCCCGCTTCCGTGCCGACAAGCTGATCGAGGACTTCACCGGCGGCGCCGAGACCGGCGATGGCTGGACCAACAAGGAACTGGAGACCTATATCGCCGAGCATGAGATCGTCTGCCCCAAGTGCGGCAGAAAGAATTTCACGCCCATCCGCCAGTTCAACCTGATGTTCAAGACATACAGCGGCATCACCGAGGACAGCGCCAACGAGATCTATCTGCGCCCCGAGACCGCGCAGGGCATCTTTGTGGATTTCAAGAGCGTGCAGCGCACCTCCCGCAAAAAGATCCCCTTCGGCATCGGTCAGATCGGCAAATCCTTCCGCAATGAGATCACGCCCGGCAACTTCATCTTCCGCGTGCGTGAATTTGAACAGATGGAGCTGGAATTCTTCTGCAAGCCCGGCACCGATCTGGAATGGTTTGATTACTGGCGTTCCTACTGCCACAACTGGCTGCTGAGCCTGGGCATCAAGGAAGAAAACCTGCGCCTGCGTGACCATGAACCCGAAAAGCTGGCCTTCTACAGCAAGGCGACCACGGACTTTGAATTCCTGTTCCCCTTCGGCTGGGGCGAGCTGTGGGGCGTGGCTGACCGCACCGATTACGACCTGACCCAGCATCAGAACCATTCCGGCGAGAACATGGAATACACCGATCCCGATCCGAACGTGAAGGAAAAGTACATTCCCTACGTCATCGAGCCCTCCCTGGGCGTGGAACGCAGCGTGCTGGCCTTCCTGTGCAACGCCTATGACGAGGAGCAGATCGGCGAGAACGATACCCGCGTGGTGCTGCACCTGCATCCCGCTCTGGCGCCCTTCAAGGCGGCCGTGCTGCCCCTGCAGAAGAACAAGCTGGGCGGTCTGGCGAGCGAGATCCATGCCGAGCTGGCCAAGTATTTCCCCGTCGATTATGACGAGACCGGTTCCATCGGCAAGCGCTACCGCCGTCAGGATGAGATCGGTACGCCTTTCTGCATCTGCGTGGACTTTGACACCGCGGATGAGACCAGCGAAAACTATAATACCGTGACCGTTCGCGACCGTGACACCATGGAGCAGATCCGTCTCAAGGTGAGCGATGTGCGCGCCTATATCGAAGAGAAGATGCGCTTCTGATTCTGATGCCCGGCGGAAACCGCCGGGCTTTTTTGCAAAAAGGAGTAGAATCATGACAAACGAAATGCTGCGCGATTGCTTTCATAACCTGTTGACGGTCAAAGAAGAAAACGGTTACCTGTATCCCATGCGCCATACGGAAAAGCAGTGCGAGTTCAACGAGAATCTCGGCTACGGCGACTTTATGGGCCGCAAGGCGTACATGGCTGCCGGTGTGACGCTGGAGATGGATACCAACGCCGAAGAAGTGACACTGCACTATGTCATCAAGGATGGCTATCCCTATACCAATGTGCGCCGCAGCGGCTTTGACGTGGTGGTGAACGGTGTATTGAAGCACAGCTATCTGATCGCCGCGGAATGGGGACGCCCGCAGACGGTGACCTTTGCACTGGGCGAGGGCGAAAAGCGCGTGGTCATCTGGCTGCCGCATACGCTGGTCATCGGCATCAGTGATATCACGGTGCCGGAAGGCAAAGTCATTACGCCCATTGCGCCCCGCAAGAAGACCATGCTGATGATGGGCGATTCCATCACCCACGGCATCGGTTCCTTCTGCTCCTCGCTGGGCTATGCCATGCAGACGGCGGCTGCCATGAAGGAGTATGAGGTCATCAACCAGAGCATTGCCGCCATCCGCTTTGAGCCGGATTATCTGGATGATATCGGCTTTGAACCGGAGATCATCACGGTGGCGCTGGGGACCAATGACTGGTCCAAGCGTGCTGACAAGGCGGATTATGACAAGTATTCCGTGCCGTTCTTTGCCCGTATCAATGAGCTGTATCCCAATGCGGCGGTGCTGGTCATCTCGCCCGTCAAACGCGTACGTCAGGAGCCTGACCTGCCGGTGGACCGCCCCAACCTGTACAGGGAAAGCGAGCTCTACGATGCGCTGTGTGCGCAGGTGAAAAAGTATCCGCAGATGCGCTGCATTCCCGGCTGGACGCTGGTGCCGCATATTCCCGGGTGCTTCCTGGACGGTCTGCATCCCAACGAGCTGGGCATGACCTTCTATGCCAACGGTCTGCTGAAGTACCTGAAGTGAGGATACGGGGACGGAGGGTTTTTGGAAACCACGCTTTTTGCAAGCCAAAAAGCATGGTTTCCAAGCCTTCCGAGAAAAAGCTGAGTTTAATATAATCAATAACACCCTTGCACTGCTGTAACGATCCATTTACAACGGTGCAAGGGTGTTGTTATATGATTCAATGACTGCCCTTTCTCGGAGGGGGTACAGGGGGAACCATGCTTTCCGGCATCGGAAAGCGTGGTTCCCCCTGACAATATATTTATTCTTCGATCTTCTTGGCGAGGTGGCGTCCGATGCGGTTGGCAAAGTGCACGGCATCCAGCAGCAGGTCGGGATCGGTGAAGCGCTTGTAGTAGCCGCCCAGCACTTCCATGCACATATCGCCTTCGTAGCGGATCTCCTTAAGTGCGGCGCAGATGTCGTCCCAGTCCATCGTGCCCAGATACGGCACGGTGTGGCGGTCGCGTTCATTGTCATTGTCGTGCACGTGCAGTGCCTTGACCAGATCGTGTCCCAAAGCGCGCAGCATATCGCCGGCGGTGCAGCAGCGACCCAGACCGCTGTGACCCACGTCCACACAGGCGACAAACACATCGTCGTTCAGCACTTCAAAGATGCGCTTGTACTCTTCGATGTCGGCAAAAGTATCACGAATGGTGTTGCCCATGCTGTCATACTGGAACATGTTTTCGATACCGATCTTGATGCCAAACTGCTTGGCGTAGGGAGCCAGCATCTGATAGAACTCAATGTTCTGCTTGAATTCCATCTCGCCGTAATCCTTGTAGTTGAGATGGTGCAGCGGATGCACGATGGCGATGGGCGCACCGAGCAGACCGGAGACTTCCAGCGCGCGGATGGTGTTGGGAATGGCAATATTGGCCTTTGCCTCGGGGTCTTCCCAGCGGAACAGGAAGGGCGTGTGGGTCTGTCCCACGCAGATGCCGTTTTCCTTGCACAGGCGCACCACCTCGGCGGCACGTTCCTTGTAATCGGGCAGCAGCCATTCGCTGTCCATGCGCACCAGGCTGCCCAAAGAGAAGTCCAGGCAGTCATAGCCCGCTTTGGCAATGATGGAAATGCCCTTTTCACGTCCGACAATGTCAAAGATAGGTCCGGTAGTGGCAGTTGTTCTCATAACGGTACACTCCTTTAATCTTAGTCAGCTCTGGGAAGGTTCCAGTGGAAAATGGAGGAGAGCAGGCGGATGAGCAGCACCAGCAGCGTGCCCAGCATCATGGCGGGAATCTGACCGAAGGGCTGCCAGAGGAATACGCATATCAGCGCGCCGAGCAGCGACGCCACGGCGTAGATATGTTTGACAAAAATGAAGGGCGTATTGCCGGCCATGATATCCCGCAGCACACCGCCGCCCACGCCTGTGATCACGCCGACGAACACGGTCAGGAAGGCACCGGCGTTTTCAAGGGTGCTGAAGGCGATTGAGATGCCGACCACGGTGAAAATGCCGAGCCCCAGCGAATCCATGACCAGCATGGTGCCGCGGTACACTTTGTGCGACCCCATCAGATAGGAGCGCACGGGACGGAGAAATACGATCAAAGCTACAATGATGGCCGTCAGCGCGTAAATGGGAGTGAGAACAGTGGCGGGGGGCGTATTGCCCCGCATCAAATCGCGGATGATGCCGCCACCCACAGCGGTGGTCAGCGCCAGCACGCATACGCCGAAGATATCCATCTTTTTTTCGATGGCGGTCACAGCACCGGAGACGGCAAACGCTACCGTGCCGATGAGTTCCAGAATCAACTGAAAGGTTTGCATGGAAGGCTCCAAAGAGATGAAAATCGTACTTGATGCCATTATAGCACAGTTCGGAAGTTATGAAACAGGTTAAATGATTATTTTGCCGTTTCTTCTTCGCGGCGCTTGAGCATGTTCAGAACGGGGATGACCAGCGGCACCGCGAGGCAGAAGGCCAGCACATCGGCACACGCCTGCGCCATCTGTACGCCGAGGGCACCGAAGAGCGGCGGCAGGATCAGGATGACGGGAATGAAGCACACGCCGTTGCGCGCCATCGAAAGCAGAGAGGCACGGCCGGCCATGCCAATGGTCTGCATCATCATGTTGCCGGAGAAAACGATGGCCTGAATGGGGAAGACAGCGCATTGCAGCCGGAGCGTCAGCGCACCGAAGGCCATGACCGCGGGATCCTGCGTGAACCAGAACATCACTGTGTCGGTCACGGTCAGGCCGACCGCCGAAATGACCAGCATGGCGGCGAACATCACCCGCAGCGTGAACATGAAGGCCTTGCGCACACGCCCGAACAGCTTTGCGCCGTAGTTGAAGCCGCAGACGGGCTGGAAGCCCTGACCGAAGCCGATGATGGCGCTGGCGCAGAACTGCATCATGCGGTTGACGATGCCGATGGCGGCTACCGCGGCGTCGATATCAGCGGGGGTGATGCCGCCATAGGAGCGGGCGGCCACATTCATCATGATGGTGGCTACACTGCCCAGCGCCTGACGGCACAGGGAAGGCAGACCGCCCAGCGCAATGGGCTTCAGGTGCGCCATGTCAGGTGAAAAGTCCCGCAGCCTGAGACGAATGTTGCCGCCGCGGAAGGTGCCGCCGAACAGCAGCAGAAAACTGAACGCCTGCGAGATGATGGTGGCAACGGCGGCGCCGCTGACGCCCATACCGAGGAGATGGATAAACAGCGGGTCCAGAGCGATGTTCAAAACCGCGCCGAAGGAGATGCCCACCATGCTGAACACGGCGTTGCCCTGAAAGCGCATCTGCACATTGAGGACGATGGAGGCCATCATCCACGGCGCGCCGATGAGGATGTAGCGGGCATATTCCTGCGCGTAGGGCAGAATGGTCTCGGTGCTGCCCAGCAGCCGCATCAGCTGCGGCAAAAAGAGCAGCCCGCCCGCGGCAAACACAAGGCCCAGCAGACAGGCGCCGAAAAAGCCCGTCGCGGCAGTGCGGGAGGCATCGGCGATATCCTTTTTGCCCAATTGGCGGGAAATGGTGTTGCCGGAACCGTGTCCCAGAAAAAAGCCCAATGCCTGAATGATGGTCATCAGCGGAAAAACGATGCTGATGGCACCGGTGGCCGAGGTGTTGTTCAATTGGCCGATAAAAAAGGTATCGGCCATGTTGTAAATGGAGGTGACCAGCATGCTGATCACGCCCGGGACGGCCATGCGGGTCACCAGCGAGGGAATGGGCTGCGTGGTCATCATGGTGTATTTTTCTTCGGCGGACAAGGGACGGGGCATGGCGTTTTCCTCCGTTCGGATGCTGTATAAAAGAAGGCAGAGCCCTGCGGCCCTGCCTTTTTTGCTATGGGTAAATTACTTGATGACTTCGCCCATGGTGCCGGGGCCGGCGCAGGCGGCGTTGCTTTCATCGGTATCGATGTGCATGGCCAGCGCGTAGCTGGGGTTGACACGGACGACGACGTCGCCGAAGGTCAGGCTGCGGCCATCGGAATCGATGCGGACGGACACGATGTCCTTATCCTGGCAGCCGAACTGCTCGGCATCGGCGGGGGTCATGTGGATGTGACGCTTGGCGGCGATGACGCCCTTTTCCAGCACCACTTCGCCCTTGGGGCCAACCAGCTTGCAGGCGCCGCTGCCTTCGAGGTCGCCGCTCTCACGGATGGGAGCCTTGACGCCGATGGAACGGGCGTCGGTCAGGGACAGTTCAACCTGGGTCTCCTTGCGGCAGGGTCCCAGAATGCTGACGCCGGCCAGAGTCTTCTTCTCACCGACAACATCCACGCGCTCGGCGCAGGCGTACTGACCGGGCTGGCTGAGCATCTTTTTGACAGTCAGCTCATAGCCTTCACCGAAAAGAATTTCCAGATCCTGCTTGGTCACGTGTACGTGACGGGCAGAGGTTTCAACCAATACTTTAGCCATTGGAATGCACACTCCTTTTTATAATGGGTAAACCTATTATACCATTGAATTGGGGGTACTTCAAGGGAAAATTGTGCCCGTGTGGATACACGAAAACAACAGAAAATGCCGAAAAATTGCACAAAATGCAAAAGTCGCATAAATACGCTACTATTCTCGCAACATGAATGAAAAACAGAACGATATAATATGTACTATCATCGGTTTTCCGCACAAATCATGCGGAAAGAAAAAGGAGAGGAAAAGGAATGAAAAGATTTCTGACAACGATTGTGGCAGTAGTGCTGATGCTTTCGCTCTGCATCGGCTGCGTGGCGGAAGGGAAACCGTATATCCGTCAGCTGGGATTCGGGTCTACGACCTATACGCTGATGACAACGGAGAGCTATCCGATGACCCGAATTGCATTGCAAAGCTACAATACGATCTATCACTATTATGATCAGGGCGCTGATGAGGCGGTTGTCTTCCCCTGCCCGGAAGGCTATTATGCGGCTAAATTCGTTATGAACAGCGCACAATTTTACAATCCGGATCAGGAATTGAATATCTGGTATACCGGATATATGAAATAGGCGTATGAAACCTTTCTGCTGGATGCGCCCTCTGCTGATTGCATTTTGAGTGATGGGGCAAAGGGATATGCCGCCTATATTGATCCGTCGCGTGGGTATGCCTATGCATTGATCGGGCTTGACACGCTCAGAAAGGGCGCGAAGCTGAAAATCACGATTAATGACGGGAGAATCTCAAAAAAGAACGATAAGCAGCGTGTTGAAACGTTGACGAACCTGATCAACGGGGAGATTCAGCGCATTCTGAAGGATGCGACTTATGAAAAGAACGATGTTTATTGGACGCGCAATGCCTTTGACGGCATTGATCTGGTCAGCAGCTGGTTCTCCGATCTGACGGCGCGTTTGACGCTGCCCGAGAGGGCGGTGATTGCCGGCCAGCCCGGCGCGGTGTGGGAAATCACCTAGGTGAATCACGATACCTTTAAGCTCAATGCCATTTTTGCAAGAGCAAAAAACAATGTTAAATATGCAGAGCTGACCTTCGAGCTGGGTACACACAGTTATGTGGATTCCCTTGTGAAAAAAGGTACCACACCGAATACCTTTGTTGTGAACGGCAAGGAGTACCGGGCTTGCATGGATGAAAGCGGGAGATACGGCTATATCGACTGCCGCCTGGCGAAAAACGGCGGGTATAATGCCGACCAGAACTATTATCTCTATATTGAAGCCAAACTGGATGGCTTGAAGTGGATGGGCAGTCAGCTGATGATCAATGATCTGACGAAGCTGCTTGAAGGCATCGAGTATATTTATGAAGAAAAGCCCTGGTATTCCGATTATGC
>JAKSQG010000007.1 GCA_024404275.1 Clostridia bacterium
GATGACTTCTATCTTTACAATGCCACGGATGGCGTGATCACCGGTTCCTCCGGCGGTGAGAAGAATTACAAAAAGAACTGGGAATACCCTGCCAACTTTGAGTATTTCAACGTCGATGGCGGATGCGAGCTCAACCAGTATTGCGGCTTCGGCATTCAGCGAGACTCCTCCAGAGGCTCCAAGCAGAAGGCGTTCCAGCTGGTGGCACGCAAAGCCTATGGTACAGAGGGGTTCTTCCGATTCAATCCCTTTGAGAACCGCAGCTTTGATCAGTACAAGTCTCTTAATCTGCGTGCCGCCGGCAGTGAAGGTCCCATCAGCACCCGCTTCCGTGATGCTTATCTGTCTTCGCTTGCAGAAGGCAGCACCAGCTTGCTGACCTCTGCCGCCCAGCCGGTGCTGGTATATCTGAACGGTCAGATGTACGGTCAGTATAATCTGCGTGAGCGCATCAACAAATGGTTTGTCGCGCAGCATCTGGGCATTGAGGATGAAGCGATTATCGATAATATCGATCTCCTGTGCGAAACGGGCGATTGGGTGCGCAACGGCAGCAATGCCGATTACAAGGCGCTGAGCCGCTTCATGAAGCGCAATGACCTCAACAAGGGCGATAACCTGCAGTATGTTCTCGATCAGATGGATGTGCAAAGCTACTTTGAGTATGTGGCATTCATGATGTGCAGCGGCAACCGCGATCTGAGCAACACCCGCTTCTATCGTGTGCCGGGCGGCAAATGGACGTGGGTGCTCTACGATTTGGATAAAGCCATGGACGAGTACGATTCCAAATCCGCCTTCTGGCTGTATACGCTCAGCATCGATCACAGCCTGTCCTACATGACCGACCACGTCCCCTTCGTGGCTTTGATGAAGGTGCCGTAGATGAAGGACATGTTCCTGACCATTCTCGGCAACATGCTGGCGGATTGCTTCCTGCCCTCGCGGGTGGTCGCAGGCATTGATGAATGGCACGACAGGATGGAACCGCTTATGCCCTTCCAACTGAAACGCTGGACCAATGATAATATGCATTACTGGGAATCCCTGGTCAAGGCGATGCGTACCTGTGCGGAAAAACGTCCGGAAATGGTGATCAAGTATACCAAGCAGTATTTCAAGCTGACGGATGCACAGATTCAAACATATTTTGCCCGCTATTATGAAAAGCTCGCCGCCGAATAATTGCAATTGACTCAGGGGAGTGCTATAATAAACCGATATTGTTTTCAGGGAGGAACGCTATGAAGATTGCCAACATGGTCGGCGACCGTTTCCGTGAAACGCCTGCCGATTGCCAGATCGCCAGCCAGATCCTGATGATCCGCGGCGGCTATATGAAACAGGTTGCCAACGGTATTTATACTTTGACGATGCCCGCCCGCCGCATCGTCCGCAAGATCGAACAAATCATCCGTGAGGAAATGGACGCCATCGACGGTCAGGAAGTACTCTTCCCCGTGGTGATGAGTGCCGATATCTGGCATGAATCCGGCCGTTATGAAAAGATCGGCAGTGAAATGGCCCGCTTCAAGGATCGCGGCGGCAACGATATGGTGCTGGGCATGACCCACGAAGAAGCCTCTGTGCATCTTGTACGCGGCACCGCCAAGCCCGAAAGTGCTTATCCTTTTATGATCTATCAGTTCCAGACCAAGTTCCGCGATGAACCCCGTGCCCGCGGCGGTCTGATCCGTGTCCGTGAATTTACCATGAAGGACGGTTATTCCTTCCACACCTCCCAGGAGGATCTGGAAAAGTATTATGACCGCGCCTATCGCGCCTATGAGCGCATTTACGCCCGCTGCGGTGTGCCCGAGGTCATCGCCGTCAAGTCTGACTCCGGCATGATGGGCGGCAGCATTTCCCATGAATTCATGCTGCTGACCGATATCGGTGAGGATACCATCGTCACCTGCCCCGAGTGCGGCTATCGCTCCAACATGGAAGCTGCCGACTGCGTGGTCGAAAATGAATCCATCGGCGAGCAGCCCCTCACCAAGGTGGCTACTCCCGAACAGAAGACCATCGAGGAAGTCAGCGCTTTCCTGGGTGTCAAGCCCGAAAATACCTGCAAGGCCGTGGTGTATCAGGAGAACCTGACCGACAAGTACATTATCGTTTTCATCCGCGGCGATCTCGAAGTCAACGAGACCAAGCTGCGCAACTTTGTGGGCTGCGAGATTCACCCCGCTACCGAGATCACTGCCGAATCCGGCATCGTCAAGGGCTTCATTGGTCCCGTCAACCTCAATGCCAAGGCTCGCGTGTTGTTCGACAAGTCCATCGAAGGTGCTGACAACATGGTCATTGGTGCCAACGAAGAGGGCTATCACTGCAAGGGCTTCAAGCCCGGCCGCGACATCAAGGTGGATTCCTACTGCGATGTGGCCAAGACCTATGCCGGTGCGATCTGCCCCTGCTGCGGCAAAAAGACCATCAACATCAGCCGCGGCATCGAGGTCGGCAACATCTTCCAGCTGGGTACCAAGTATTCTCATTCCATGGGTCTGCAGTTCCAGAGCCGTGACGGCAGCCTGAAGGATGTCATCATGGGCTGCTACGGCATCGGTCTCGGCCGTCTGTGCGCTTCTGTCTGCGAAGTGCGTCACGATGATTACGGTCCCATCTGGCCCATCACCATCGCTCCCTGGCAGGTGCATCTGTGCGCTATGCGCCCCGACAAGCCCGAAGTGAAGGAAGCTGCCGACAAGCTGTACGAAACGCTGCAGAAGATGGGCGTGGAAGTGCTCTATGATGACCGTGCCGTCAGCGCCGGTGTCATGTTCTCCGATGCTGACCTGCTGGGTGTGCCCGTTCGTGTGGTCGTCAGCCCCAAGACGCTGGGCCGCGGCGCTGTGGAAGTTTCTGCCCGCGACAAATCCTTCCGTGAGGATGCTGCGCTGGAAGCCGCTCCCGAGCGCATTGCCGCTATCGTCAAGGAAATGCTGGACAAGGTCAACAACATCGACTGATCGACTACTATTCAAAGTCCTGCCGTAAATGGCAGGACTTTTTATTTGACAGACCGGTTAATATTGACTAATCTTTTGACAAAGCATAAAATGATGTATATCAAAAATCAAGGAGGAAACCCCCATGAAAAAGACCCTGGCGATTCTTCTGACCCTGGTGCTGCTGGCTGTTTCCGCCGTCAGCTTCGCTGAAGCTGCCGAGCAGGCCACCTGCACCTACACCATCTACAACGTGACCGGCGAAAAGGTCACCGAGCTGTACGCCATCGACGCCCTGACCGGCGAAAAGGGCGAGAACTACGCGGGCGAAGCCGGCATCGAAAACGGCGGTATCGTGCTGATCAGCAAGACCGTTGATGCTGACAAGACCGGCAAGGAATTCTTCGTCATCGACCTGACCTTCGTGACCGAAGGCGGCTACACCGGCCACTTCGGCAACCTGCACTTCGAGACCGTGCCGATCAGCCTGCTGAGTGCTGAGGCCGCCGCGGGTGCCACCCAGATCAGCTTTTTCGCTCCCGCCAACTAAGCAGATCTGAAACCTTAAGCAAAACAAAGGAAGCCATGCAGCAACGCGTGGCTTCCTTTTTGCATATCTTTACTTTCTTTTGAATCGAGAGGCTTCCTGCATGGTCAGACCGGTGTCATAATCCCGTTGACGGTATTCACCCGGGTCGCTGTCATACTGGCGTGTCCAGCCGTCCACATCCCAATCCGGGGTATACTCGGTACGCCAGGGACGGCACTTCCACTGATATCCGCGGAAGGGGTCACGGGTTTCGTTCATCCAGGTCAGAACGCGGTCATGCAGCGCGTTGCGCACCGCGGCATATGCTTCATCATCGATCAGATTATGAAGGTTGTACGGGTCTTTTTCAATGTCGTACAGCTCGTCTGTATCGGTCAGGTGCAGTGCCAGCTTATAACGGTCGGTGACGATGCCGCGCATCGGCTGCAGGCCGCCGAAACCATCATGATCGCGTTCATAGCGGTTGAATTCAATGAAGGCGTGAGCATCTTCCTCCTGGTTGCCGCCCTGCAGAACAGGCATCAGGCTGCGACCGGTAAAAGCGTTGGGGATGCGAAGTCCCATATAATCCAATACGGTCGCGGGCAGATCGGCATGGGAGACGGTATGCGGCAGCACACGGCCGGGGCAGATACCGGGGCCTTCAAAAAGCAGCGGCACACGCGCGGCTTCATCATAGACGGCGGGACCTTTGTGGTCAAAACCGTGTGCACCGCAGAATTCGCCGTGATCGGAAGTGAACAGGATCACCGCATCGGGCAGCAGAGCATGCACATGCTCGATTACACGGCCGATTTCGCTGTCGATGTAGCTATTGCAGGCTAAGAATTCAGGGGCTCTGCGGGCCTTCTCAGGGCGCGCCTGCGCAGCCCAGAGACGCTGATACAATGGCTTGTTCTCCAATGTATCATGGAAGGCCGGGGTGTCCGGCAACAGATAATCGCGATACATTTCAGCATATTCCTTTGGACATAGCGAAGGCCCATGCGGTTCGTCAAAGGAGACGGTTAAAAAGAAATCCTGCCCGGCATATTCCTCGATGAATTTCATGGCACGGTCCGCCACACGATGACCGAAGGTGAATTCAGCTTCAATGCCATCACCTTCCATGGAGGTCTTCTTGCGGCGGGAAAGTCGCCGTGCATCATCATTGGGCAGCTCGTCCAGATAGCATTTCATGTCGTACCAGTAACGTTCATTCCACCCTTCGGGGCAGACACCGTTGCCGAAGTAGTCGCCGCCGTCCAGATGATATTTACCGATATAGCCGCATTCGATGCCGTTTTCGCTTAACCGCTGCCCGAGGGTGCGTACATCCGCGTTCAGGGCGATGCAGTTGCCAATGATGCCGTTCTCATGCGGGAAAAGGCCTGTAAACAGGCAGGAACGAGCCGGACCGCAGACGGGCTGCGTGGTATAGACGCGCTCAAAACGTGTACCGCGGGCCGCCATAGCGTCGAGATATGGGGTTTTCATATCGGGAAAGCCATAGCAGCCCAGCATATCATATCGCGTGGAATCGGTCATGATCCATACAAATTGTTTTTTCACGGCGGTATTTCTCCTATGTCAAGGATTTGAAATTATCATACAGTAGAGCTGTGAAGATGTCAATGAAAAAACGCCGGGGCGAACCCGACGTTAATATTATGTGGGAATCAGCTGCCCAGATAGGCCTTGCGCACGCTGTCATCGTGCAGCAGGTCGGCAGCACTGCCGGAGATGGAGATTCGACCGGTTTCCAGTACGTAAGCACGGTGTGCCACAGACAGCGCCATGCGCGCGTTCTGTTCAACCAACAGGATGGTGGTACCGGCTTCGTGCAGCTCACGGATGATGTCGAAGATCTGACCGACCAGAATGGGAGCCAGACCCATGCTGGGCTCATCCAGCATCAGCAGCTTGGGGTGACTCATCAAGGCGCGAGCCATGGCCAGCATCTGCTGTTCGCCGCCGCTCAGGGTACCGGCAATCTGCTTTTCTCTTTCCTTCAAGCGGGGGAAACGGGTGAACATTTCCTCAATAGAGCCGGGAATTTCGGAAGCCTGACGGCTGAAGCCGCCCATTTCGAGGTTTTCACGCACGGTCAGCTGCTGAAAAATGCGGCGTCCTTCGGGGCAAAGGCTCATGCCCAGCGTGACCATCTTGTGAGCCGGCACGTGACCGATGTCTTTTCCGTCAAAGGTGATATTGCCCGATGTGGGCTTGAGCAGACCGCAGACGGTGTTCAGCGTTGTGGATTTACCGGCGCCGTTGGCACCAATCAGGGTAACGATTTCATGCTCATAAACATCAAAACTGATTCCGCGGATGGCTTTGATAGAGCCGTAGGAAACATGAAGATCCGTTGCGGAAAGCAAAGGTGTTTTGTTGCCCATTATGCTTCCTCCTGCTGTTTGCCAAGATAGGCTTCAATAACCACGGGATCGTTCTGAATCTGTTCGGCAGTACCCTTGGCAATGACACGGCCGAAGTTCAGCACGCAAATGCCTTCGCAGACGCCCATGACCAGGCTCATATCATGTTCGATGAGCAGGATGGCAATCTGGAATTCATCGCGAATGCGGGCAATGGTGCGCATCAGCTCTTCCGTTTCGGTGGGGTTCATGCCGGCTGCGGGCTCATCGAGCAGCAGCAGCTTGGGGTTGGTAGCCAGAGCGCGCAGAATCTCCAGACGGCGCTGGGCACCGTAGGGCAGGCTGCCGGCGCGTACATCAGCCAGGTCTTCCATATTGAAGATGTGCAGCAGCTCCATGGCGCGCTGATGCTGCTTCTTTTCGCCCTGCCAATAGGAGGGAAGGCGCAGAATGCCGGGCAGCATACCGTAGCGGACCTGATTGTGCAGACCGATGCGGATGTTGTCTTCCACGGTCATTTTGTCAAACAGACGGATGTTCTGGAAGGTGCGGGCAATACCCATGCGGTTGGCGTCCACAACGCTCATGCCGGCGGTATCCTTGCCGTCCAGCAGCACGGTGCCGGTGGTGGGCTGGTAAACCTTGGTCAGCAGGTTGAAAACGGTGGTCTTGCCGGCACCGTTGGGACCGATCAGACCGGCAATTTCAGTACGGCCGATGGTCAGGTTGAAGTCATCCACGGCTTTCAGACCGCCAAACTGGATGCCCAGATGGTTGGCTTCCAGTACAACGGGCTTGCCGGAGTCACGTTCGGGAATAATGGAGTGGCTGGGAACGGGAACCATTTTCACGTCACTGTTCAGTTTCATTTCCCTTCCGCCTCCTTTCCTTTCGGCTGATGGGGTGTTTTGTTAAACAGGAGGCGAACCTTTTCTTTAACAACGCCGATAAAGCTCTTCACCTGACGGTTGTTGGTCAGCAGCATGACCGCAATCAGCACGATGGCGTACACCAGCATGCGGTAGGTGCTGAAGGCACGCAGCACTTCGGGCAGAATGGTCAGGGCGGTGGCGGCGATGATGCTGCCTGTCATGTTGCCGATGCCGCCCAGTACGACAAAGACCAGAATGTTGATGGAGGTGTCAAACTTGAACTTGCTGGCGGCAAAGGTGGAGAAGTTGAGGCCAAACAGCGCACCCGCCATGCCGGCAAGAGCGGCGCTGGTCACAAAGGCCATCATCTTGTATTTGGTCACGGGAATGCCGGTGGTCTCGGCAGCGATGCGGTTATCACGGATGGCCATGATGGCGCGGCCGCTGCGGCTATGCACCAGATTGAGAATGACAAACAGGGTGAAAAGCACCAGCACAAAACCAACCTCAAAGGTGGCAATCTTGGCAACCTTGACGGCGCCCTGAGGGCCGTTGAGCAGGATGGTGCCGGGCAGACCGGGATTGTTGAAACCAAAGAACAGGCGGCCGTTTTCAACGGAGATATATACGCAGTTCAGAATGTTGCGGATGATTTCGCCAAACGCCAGTGTAACGATGGCCAGATAGTCGCCGCGGAGACGCAGCACGGGAATGCCGATGAGCACGCCCACAATGCCTGCCATGCAGCCACCGGCGATGATGGCGCAGATGAGGCGGAGCAGGGTATCTTCAACGCCCCAGCCCTTGAGCATCAGACCGCTGACGACCGCGCCGGTAAAGGCACCGACGCTCATAAAGCCCGCGTGACCCAGCGACAGCTCACCGGAGATACCAACGACCAGGTTCAGGCTCAGCGCCATCACGATGTAGGCACAGATAGGGATCAGCTGACCCTGCAGGGAACGGGACATGGTCTTTCCGCTGATCATAATCTGACACATGATATACGCGGCAATGACCAGCAGGAACGGAAGAAGGAAGCTGCCGCCTTTTTTCCAGAATTTTTTCATATCAGCGCCTCCTTACACCTTTTCCTGCACGTTCTTGCCCAGCAGACCGGCGGGCTTGAGCAGCAGGATGATGATCAGCACGGCAAACACGAGGGCGTCAGCCAGCTCGGTGGAAACATAGGAACCGCCGAATACCTCGATCAGGCCCAGCAGCAGACCGCCCAGCATGGCGCCGGGGATGGAACCGATACCGCCGAATACAGCCGCGGTAAAGGCCTTGATGCCGGGCATGGAGCCGGTGGTGGGCATCAGCGTGTTATAGCTGGAGCACAGCAGCACGCCTGCAATGGCCGCCAGGAAGCTGCCGATGGCAAAGGTAAGGGAAATGGTAAAATTGACGTTGATGCCCATCAGCTGCGCGGCGCCCTTATCCTCGGATACAGCGCGCATGGCACGGCCCATCTTGGTTTTGCCGGTGAACCAGGTCAGCAGCAGCATGACGGCGATACCGGAAATAATGGTGACGATGATCTCATCACTGATGACCAGCTCGCCGCCAAACAGACGGATACCACCGAAATCCACCACAGAGGTAAACACCTTCGGGTTGGCGCCCCAGATGAGCAGGGCCAGGTTCTGCAGCAGATAGCTGACGCCAATGGCGGTAATGAGCACTGCCAGCGAGCCGGCCTGACGGAGCGGCTTGTAAGCCAGTCCCTCAATGGTGATGCCAAGCAATGTGCAGACCACCATGGACATGAGAACCGATACAAGGGGAGGTACGCCCCAGTATTGGGTGGCGGTGAAAGAAACATAAGCCGCAACCATGATGACGTCGCCGTGGGCGAAGTTCAGCATCTTGGCAACGCCGTACACCATGGAATAGCCGAGGGCAATGATGGCATAAACACTGCCCAGACTGATGCCGTTTACCAGGTTGGTCAGAAATGGGATCATATCCCGGCCTCCTTTTTGAATTACTAAAGGCAATCAGCGCCGTCTGTTTTGCACAGGCGGCCTTGATCGCCTTCGCGGCAGCTGTTCTGCCGAAAGTCCTCCGCCCGTCCGCGGGGGACGGACGGAGGAAACATGCAATTGATTACTGAGCGGTGACGTAAGCGCCGTTGTTGATCATAACCACGCTGGGCAGCTTGGTGGCCAGACCATCAGCGGTCCAGGACATGGAACCGGTGATACCATCATAGCTGATGGTGGTCATGGTGGAGATCAGGGTCTCGCAGATGTCGGCATAGTCCATATCGGGGGTGATGCCGGCGGTCTCGATGGCCAGCTTCAGGATGTACATGCCGTCATAAGCGTCAGCAGCGAACTGGTTCGGAACGGAACCGAACTGATCCACATACTTGGTAACGAAGTTGACAGTCATGGGGTTGGAGGAGGTGGCATCGAAGGGGGTCAGCATGTAGACGCCTTCCACCAGAGCGGGATCCAGACCTTCAACGCCCAGCACGCCGTCCATGCCGTCCACACCGAAGTAGACGGGTTCATAGGAGGCGGCCTTGGCCTGGGTCAGGATGGTGATGGCGGGGGTGTAGTAGATGGGCAGGAACACGAAGTCAACACCGGCGTTCTTCATGGCCTGGACCTGCACGGAGAAGTTGGCGGCAGAGTCATCGGAGAAGGCGGCCTTGGCCAGGATCTCCAGACCGATCTCCTTGGCGGTGGTTTCGAAGGAGGCGGTGATGCTCATGGAGTAGTCCTGAGCGTTGTTGTAGATGATACCCACCTTGGCGTCGGGACGGTTTTCCTTGATCCACTTGGCGCTCAGGGTACCCTGGTTGGAGTCGGTGAAGCACACCTGGAAGATCTGGTCGCCGGAATCGGGAACCAGGTCGTTGGAGGCAGAGGGGGTCAGCATGAACATGCGGTCTTCCTTGGCAACGTCAGCGACGGCCATGCAGGCGCCGGAGGTAACGGTGCCCAGCAGGATGTCCATGTCCTTGTCCATCAGGTCATAGTAAGCATACACGGCCTTTTCGCCGTCGGCTTCGTCGTCTTCACCGATGACGGTGAACTGAATGCCGCCCAGGGCGTTGATCTCTTCGGCAGCCAGCTTGGCAGCGTTTTCCACAGCCAGACCGTACTGAGCGTAATCCTTGGTGGTGGGTCCGATGCAGCCGATGATGAAGGCTTCATCCGCCAGAGCGGAGGCGAAGCTGCACATCATGACCAGCACAGTCAGACAGGCGAGAAACTTCTTCATGGTGTTTTTTCCTCCTAAAAGAAAATAAAAAATCACACTCCAAAATTCCTTCTTTGGAATGTTACATTGGATTATATCCTTTTTTTATATAACAGTAAAGTGCAAAGGCGACCGATTTTTGTATTTGGATTGTATTTCTTTAATTAAATAGGAATGAAAATGAATTTTCTGTGCATAACATTCGTTTCTAAAAGCTTTTTTTCTATTTACATTCCCTGTCACAGAGCGTATAATAGCTCCGCCCCAAACGGCAAAAAAGGAGGTTGGCATTATGAAAATGCTGATTTATATCACCAATAACGTCAATCACGTCTATCCGATCCTGTCCTCCATGATGGAGCAGCATCTGGGCGGCGCATCTGTGGTGGATTGCGAAGGCATGCTGCGTACGCTGTCGGATGCGTCGAGCGAACCGCCATCCATCTTCGGTTCCCTGCGTGCGTATCTGAACCCCACCGCCAGCACCGGCAAAATGATCTTTGCCGCCATGAAGGATGAGGATGTACCCAAGGCGGTCAAGATCATCCACAGTGTCGCCGGCAACCTGAAGGAAGCCAACCACGGCGTGCTGTTCAGCGTACCCATCGATCTGTGCGAGATCACCGAGCCTCGCGAGTAAGGGAAACAGAGGCGAACAGAATATGACTGTACTTTTCAGTATTGCGGCCGCGATGATCTTCGGCTTGCTTTTGACTCGTGTAGCCAAGCTGGTGCATTTGCCCAATGTGACGGCTTATCTGGTGGCCGGTCTGATCATCGGACCGTACGGACTCAAGCTGATGCCCACCGAGCTGCTGGGCGGGCTTGAGATCATCAGCACGGTGGCACTGGGCTTTATTGCCTTCTCCATCGGCGGCGAGTTCAAGCTTTCCAACATCCGCATGATCGGCGGCAAGAGCATCACCATCACCTTCTTCCAGGCGATCATGGCAGTTGGAATGGTGGATATCGCACTGATCGTGTGCGGGTTTGATCTTTCCACTTCCCTGACGTTGGGTGCCATCGCTGCCGCGACAGCCCCGGCCGCTACTATGATGGTGGTGCGTCAGTACAAGGCGAAGGGACCGCTGACCTCCACGCTGCTGCCTGTGGTGGCCATGGACGACGCCATCGGTCTGGTCATCTTTTCCGTTTCCATCGCCCTTGCCAAGACATTCGCGGGCAGCGGAGCCCTGACCATCAGCAACATGCTGATCGAGCCTTTGCTGGAGATCTTTGAATCTTTGGGTCTGGGCGCGCTGATCGGTCTGGTGCTGGCCTTCGGCATCCGTCTGTTTCATAACCGTGCCAACCGTCTGTGCGTTACGCTGGCATGCGTGATGCTGGGCATCGCGCTGGCGGATATGTGGCATCTGTCCAGCCTGCTGCTGTGCATGATGATCGGTGCCATTTACTGCAATCTCGGCATGGATGCTGATACCGTGATGGATCTTTGTGATCGCTGGACGCCTCCGCTGCTGATGCTGTTCTTCGTCATTTCCGGTGCGGACCTTGATCTGGCAGTCGTGCCCACCGTGGGCATGCTGGGCGTTGTGTATCTGGCAACGCGCAGCCTTGGCAAATATGTGGGCGCTTATCTGGGTGCGCTGGTCACCAAGGCGGATGAAAATATCCGCAAGTATCTGGGCATCACGCTGCTGCCGCAGGCCGGTGTGGCCATCGGTATGGCGCAGCTCGCCATGAGCGCCCTGCCCGAGCAGGGACCGCGCATCCGCGCTGTGGTGCTGTGCGCCACGCTCATCTATGAACTGGTTGGCCCCCTGATGACCAAAAAGGCGCTGCAGGCGGCGGGGGAGATCGACCCCAAGAACGCGTAATCAATAAAATAAAGCCATACAAAAAGAGGTACGCTTCTGAAGGCGTACCTCTTCTTTTTGCTCATACCAACTTATTCGATCTCAAACTCAGCGGAGACGGTAGCGGATACGGATAACGTGCCGCCGGAGAAGGCGGTAGAGCCGTTCTTCGCCATGCTGAATGCTGCTTCTTCGGCATCGGGTACTTCACGGTAGTTGACACCGGCATAGGAGCCGCTGTTTTCGTGGACGGAGACCACACCGGTTACCTGCTTGCCCATTGCCTGCGCCATGACAGCGGCTTTGCGGGCAGCTTCCTGCACGGCGGCGGTCATGGCCTGATCGTAGGCTTTTGCCGTATCGGTGCAGACATAGCTGACAGAATAGACGGCATTGGCACCGGCAAGGGCGGCGTGATCGATGATCTTGCCTGCCAGCGCAATATCGTGTACCGTAATGTGCAGCATGTGGGTCACACGGTAGCCAATCAGGCGTTCTGTGTTTTCTGACCAGTCATAGACGGTAGAGATATCATAGTTCGCGGTCACGCGGTCGGCTTCTTCCACGCCATCGGCGGCCAACGCTTCATGGATGCGCAGCATGCCGGCGGCGTTTTCGGCAGTCGCCTCTGCGACAGTGGGTGCCTGTGTGGTCAGCCCCAGGGTCAGCATGATGGCATCAGCTTCCACCTGTACGGAAGCGGTGCCTGTAACGGTAACGGTAACGGTGCTTGCAGCCAGGACACTACAGGGCAGCAGCAGGATCAGCAGCAGACAAAGAAAGCGTTTCATTCGTTTACTCTCCTTCAAAAAAACGGTTTGCTTCTTTATATTATTTCAAAAACCAGCTCATCATGTAGCCCGTGGTGCCGTTAAAACTGACACGCGACCAGTCGGTACCCCAGCTCAGCACGTTGACAATGGCACCATTGGGTACCCGGATGCTGACATTACCATCGACCTGCTGCGGTGTGGTGCGAAGGTTGACATACGTGCCGCCGTTGGTGTTGAACACCGTTTTTGTGGTGCCGTAGGAGGGGGAAGAACCAAAATGTAGATATTTGGTCATCACGTAGCCCTTTACGCCGTTGACGTTGATAAACGACCAGTCTCTGCCCTTTTGCAGCACGCTGACCACGGTGCCGTTGCTGTAGCGACCGATGACTGCACCCTGCGTGGAGGCCTGATCGCGCATGTTCAGCTTGCCGCTGTTGCCCGTTTGGACGGTGGCCGTGAGAATCCCCGAGCCACCGCCGCCGCCGTAATTAAGATAGGAAGAGCCGACAAAGCCGCTTTGACCGTTATAGGTGATGAAGCAGAATTCGGTTCCCTTGAGCAGCACGGAGACCGTTGCGCCATTGGGGATGGTGCCGGGGACAGCGGCATACATCGAAGGGGCGGAACGGATGTTGAGCCAGCCGCCATTGGGTGTTTTGACCACGGCGGTGGTAGGAGCGGAGGAGGAAGAACCGGAAACAGGAGTCAGGAATTCACTGCGGAAATAACCGAACCGGCTGGAACCGTTGAGCGACAGCGTGACATAGTACCAGCCGTCGCTGCGTTTTTCCAGTACATTGCAGAGCTGACCATTGTAGAAGATGTCCAGCACGGCAGAAGTGTAGGAGGGCTGTGCCCGCAGATTGAGATAGCCGCTGCTGCCGGGGTTGTTGACCACATAGGTATTTCCGCCGGCGATGGCGGTTTCCAGATAGTTTTTACTCATGAAGCCGCTGATGGCGCCGTCCATGGTGCAAATCTGATACCAGTTGCCGCTTTCACCCACCACTTCGACCCAGCCGCCGGGCTTGACGGAGCCCAGCCAGCTGTAACTGGCGGAAGGGCCGCTGCGGATATTGAGGCTGGAGGTGCCGATGACCACGGCGTATTCTTCGCCCAGTGCGCTGACCGTCAGCAAAAGAAGGGAAAGTAGAACCAGGCACAGCAGTTTTTTCATGGTCGTCCTCCTGATAAAGAAGCTTTTCTGACTATATAACGACGCAGAGAGCCGGTTTCTTTCAGCCGGCGATGATTTTTATGCTTCAGGGGCTTTGTAGCCGGGTTTGCTGCTCAGACCCAGCTGACGGTTGAAGTTTTCCTTGTTCTTTTCCATGTAAATGTCGTACATCTCCTGCGGGTCCATACCGGCACGCAGGCACATGCTGACGAAAAAGTGAAGGATATCCACCAGCTCCTCCTTGACCGCATGGTCATCGACGGGCTTGGGATTTTTCCACCATTTGAAATTGACTTCGTTGAGCAATTCGGCCATTTCGGAAAGCATGGCCAGCGTTTGCTTCTGAATCCATTCAGTATCGCTGATGCCCTCCAGATGGCGGCGGGCGATGATATCATCATTCAGCGCTTTTTGCATACGAAAGATTTCGTCCAGTCTGTCCATTGAAATCACCTCAACAGCTTATCGATCTTTTTGCCGACAAAGGCGCGGGAGCAGGGACTGCTCAATACCTCGCGGGCGATTCGGTTGGCGTCCTCCCGAGTCACGGCTTCGATACGATGAATGATCTCATCGGTATCATGTACTTTGTTCATCAGCGCCAGATTACCGCCCGCGGAATTCATGCGGTTGTAAGCACTCTCCTGCGAGAGGATAAAACCGCCCTTGAGCTGCGCTTTGGCCATGCGGAATTCTTCTTCGGTCATGCCGTTTTCACAAAACTGATTCAGCTCATTTTCCAATAGTGTCAGTACCGGTTTGACGTTCTTGGGGCTGACTGCCGCGTAGACGGTGAAGGAACCGCAGGAGGGAAAGGCGGAAGGCACGCTGTACACGCTGTAAGCCATGGCAGATTCTTCACGGATCTTCTGGAAGAGGCGGGAGCTCATGCCGCCGCCCAGCACGCTGTTGAAAACAGCCATGGCAAAATTATCCCGGCTGCCGATGGGCAGACCGCGGTAACCCAAAGAGATATGCACCTGTTCGGTATCCTTATCGGCATTCAGGGTGCAGGGCGACGCGTTGGTAACAGAAACAGGATACTCACCGCTGCCTTCACCTTCCCAGGTGCCGAAATACTTTTCCATCAGTTCGCGAACCTGCACGGTATCGAAGTTGCCGGCAAGCGCCACCACCGTGTTGCCGGGGGTGTAGTGCTTCTGACGGAAAGCCAGCATATCCTCACGGGTAAAGGCTTCGATCTTTTCACGCGGACCGAGAATGGTCTGCCCGAGGGTCTGATTGCCGAACATGGCTTTGTCCAGCAGGTCATACACTACATCCTCGGGCGAGTCATCGGTCATGGCAATCTCTTCCAGTACGACATTGCGTTCCTTGTCCAGCTCTTTGGGGTCCAACACAGGAAAACGCACGATATCGGACAGAAGGTCGGCTGCCAGCTCGATATCCTCATCGATGACCTTGGCGTAGTAGCAGGTGTTGAGCTTGCCGGTCGCCGCGTTAAGATATCCGCCCACGGCGTCCATCTCCCGGGAGATGTCCAGCGCGCTGCGGCGGGCAGTGCCCTTGAAGGCCATGTGCTCCATAAAGTGGGAAAGACCGTTTTCCGCGGCACTTTCCAAAATGGAGCCGGCGCGTACCCATACGCCCATGGAAACAGAACGCAGGTGGGGCAGACGTTCCAGCGCGACGCGTACGCCGTTGGAAAGGGTAAAGAGTTCGATCATATCAACCTCATCGCACCCGACCGCCGATAAAAAACAAGGGAGGGGCCATGCGGCCCCTCCCTGCATATCGCCGATTGCAAACAGCGGCTTTGGGTGCTTATGTTTTCAATCAGTTGTTGCTGTCACGACGCGGCGGACGGCGGCGATCCCCCATCGCGGGACGGGGAGCGACCGGGCGGGTATACACCATGTCGTTGCGGATCAGGTTGACACGACCCTGAGAGTCGATCTCGCTGACCTTGACTTCAACTTCGTCACCGATGTTGAACACATCCTCAACCTTCTCCACGCGCTCGTTGGCGAGCTTGGAGATGTGCAGCAGGCCATCCTTGCCGGGCAGCAGCTCGACGAAGGCGCCCATGGTGCTCAGAATGCGCACAACCTTGCCGTGATACACCTCACCGACCTCGATGTCCTTGGCGATGCCTTCGATGATGCGGCGGGCCTTGGCGGCGGCCTCTTCATCGGCGGTGGCGATGGCCACGCGGCCGTCGTCTTCGATGTCGATCTTCACGCCGGTTTCGGCAATGATCTTGTTGATCATCTTGCCGCCGGGTCCGATGACTTCGCGGATCTTATCGGGGTTGATGTTGAAGCAGGTGATCTTGGGAGCATAGGGGCTCATGGTCGCACGAGGAGCGGGCAGGCATTCCAGCATCTTGCCGAGAATGAACATTCTGCCGTCCTGAGCCTGCATCAGGGCACGGCTCAGAATGGAGCGGTCAATGCCCTTGATCTTGATATCCATCTGGATGGCGGTGATACCGTTCTGGGTACCGGCCACCTTGAAGTCCATGTCGCCCAGGAAGTCTTCCAGACCCTGAATATCGGTCAGGACGACGACCTTGTCGCTCTTGTCATCCTTGATCAGACCCATGGCCACGCCGGCAACGGGGGCCTTGATCGGCACGCCGGCGTCCATCAGGCTCAGGGTGCTGCCGCAAACGGAAGCCATGGAAGAGGAACCGTTGGAGGACAGGATCTCGCTGACCAGACGCAGGGCATAGGGGAACTCATCCTCGGAGGGGATGACGGGCTCCAGAGCACGCTCCGCCAGGGCACCGTGACCGATCTCACGACGGCCGGGGGCCTTCATGCGGCCGGCTTCGCCGGTAGCATACGGCGGCATGTTGTAGTGATGAATGTAGCGCTTGCTTTCTTCTTCAGACAGACCATCCAGCTGCTGGGCTTCACGCAGGGAGCCGAGAGTGGTAACGGTCAGGGCCTGAGTCTGGCCGCGGGTGAACACGGCGCTGCCGTGGGTGCGGGCCAGAATGCCGGTCTCGCACCAGATGGGGCGGATCTCGGTGATCTGGCGGCCATCAGCACGGATGCCCTTGTCCAGAATGCGGCGGCGCATGACTTCCTTGTTGAGGTAGTACAGGGCATCGGCCACTTCGCCCTCACGGCCGGCAAACTGCTCGGCAAAGTGGGCGGCGACTTCCTGCTTCACCTGCTCCTCACGCTGCTGGCGCTCGGAACGGTCGAAGGTGTCATAGGACCACACGGCCTTGTCATAGGCGTATTCACGCACAGCGGCGGTGACGTCGGCACCGGTCTCGTTGAGCGGGAAGGGGCGCTTTTCCTTGCCGATCTCGGCAACGATGCCCTCCTGGAAGGCAACCAGCTTTTTGATCTCTTCATGAGCGAAGAGGATGGCATCCAGCATGGTGTCCTCGGAGATCTCCTTGGCGCCGGCTTCCACCATCATGATGGCGTCCTTGGTGCCGGCCACATACAGGCTCAGGCAGGACTTGGCGCGCTGCTCGGCATTGGGCATAACGACATACTTGCCGTCCACCATGCCGATATGAACGGAACCGGTGGGGCCCGCCCAGGGAATATCGCTCACGCACAGGGCAATGGAAGAGCCCAGCATGGCGGGAATTTCGGGCGGAATATTGGTATCAACCGACAGAGCGGTGGCAACCACCTGCACATCGTTGCGCATTCCCTTGGGGAACAGCGGGCGCAGGGGGCGGTCGATCAGGCGGCAGGTCAGGGTCGCCTTTTCGGTGGGACGGCCTTCACGCTTGATGAAGCCGCCGGGAATCTTACCCACCGCGTACTGCTTTTCTTCAAAGTCAACCGCCAGAGGGAAGAAATCGACGCCCTCACGGGGAGTGTCGGAGGCGCATACGTTGACGATGACGGCGGTATCGCCGAGACGCACCAGTACGGAGCCGTCCGCCTGCTCGGCATAGTGACCAAACTCAAAGGAGAGCTTGTAGCCGGCAAAGTCGGTTGTGTAGATCTTGCGTTCCATGTTTCTTTTTTTCCTCCACATCTTCTTCTCACATACGGCGCATCCCGCACCGCATGCCTGCTGCCGCGGAAACCATTCCGGGGCAGTGCTTAAACAAAAGGCTGACGTCAACAGGGGCTTCAGCCGCCGATTGATCCGTCAGCCTTTGTTTTTGCGCTTACTTGCGCAGACCCAGACGAGCGACCAGAGAACGATAACGCTCGATGTCGGTCTTCTTCAGGTAGTCCAGCAGACCACGGCGCTGGCCAACCATCAGGAGCAGGCCACGACGGCTGTGATGGTCGTTCTTGTTGCTCTTCAGATGCTCGTTCAGATGATTGATACGGGCGGTCAGCAGAGCGACCTGCACTTCGGGAGAACCGGTGTCACCTTCGTGACGGGCGTACTCGGCCATGATCGCGGCCTTGTTGATGACTTCGGACATTGTGGTATCCTCCTTGATTATTTGGGGATGGCGCCCTTTTATCGTTAATCGCCGTGTGCGCAGAAAGCCGTCGGAGTGTCGGCAGCCCGCGCGCGCGGTTCATTTGCCATCTTTGTTATTCTACCATGAAAACAGGCGTTTGTAAACGGTTTCCGGCTGAAAATTTCCGGATGGAAACGATATTATACATTCTCAAAAAAGGGCTTTCCGTCGGCGTGGCACAGGGTGCCCATTTCGTCAAATTCCAGCTTTTCGGGCTTGTCATCCTGCAGATAACGGAGAATTTCGTCCATACGGACCGATTCCTGAAAACTCATCAGCGTAAAGGCGGCACCGCTGCGCTTGGCACGGCCCGTGCGGCCGATGCGGTGGGTGTAATATTCGTTTTCCTGCGGCAGGTCATAATTGATGACGGCTTCCACATCATAGACGTCGATGCCGCGGGCGGCGACATCCGTGCAGACCATGATGGGGAATTTGCCCTTTTTGTAATCTTGCATCACGTGGTTGCGCTTGGACTGGGGAATATCGCCGTGGATACATTCGGCCTCGTAGCCGCGCTTTTTGAGGAAGGAGGTCAGACGGTCGGTCATGAATTTGGTGTTGGTAAAGATCATGACACGGCTGTAGGCATCGCTGTCCAGCAGGTACAGCAAACGCTCTTCCTTGTTGCTGCGGTCGGCCTCGATGATGTATTGGGCAATCTTGGGACGGTTCTCATTGACGGCGGCAATGGTCACTTCCACCGGTTGGTACTGATACTTCCAGCTGATGGTCATGACGTCCTGGTTGGTGGTGGCGGAGAAAAGTACCAATTGACGGTTGGCGGGGGTGGCTTCGATGATGGAGCACACATCCTTGACAAAGCCCATCTTGAGCATTTCGTCGGCTTCATCAATGACCATGGTGTGCACGCCGTCCAGCCGGGCCAGACCGCGATGCATCATATCCAGCATACGGCCGGGCGTCGCCACGACGATCTGGGGCTTGCGGCGCAGCTGGGCAATCTGCTTGGGAATGGGCTGCCCGCCGTACAGCGTGGCGATGCGGCATTCGGGAATAAAGCGGGCCAGGGCGGTCAGCTCATCGGCGATCTGCACAGCCAGCTCGCGGGTGGGGGCGATGACCAGCTCCTGAATGCCGTCATCCTTGAGCTGAAGGTACTCCAGCATGGGGATGCCGAAGGCGCAGGTCTTGCCGGTGCCGGTAGGGGCGATGGCGATGACATCGTTACCGGCCATCATGAGGGGGATGGTTTGCGCCTGCACAGGGGTCATGGATTTGAAGCCCATTTTGTCAATGGCTTTGAGGACCTCGCCGGAAATGTCCAGCGAGGAAAAGAGGGATGCATTTTCAGACACGGGTATTTGCCTTTCTTGCTGTATTCATCAGTCAATCAGGCCGCGGAATTTGGCGAGACGGACAACGCCTTCCACCATGCCCTCGGCCAGCCAGTTCTGGTATACTTCGGTGTTCATTTTGAGGTCTTCTTCCGCGTTGGAGAAGTAGCCCATTTCGATCAGGAAGCTGGGCATCTTGGACCAGTTGTTGCCGACATAGTTGTTGTTGAGCGTGACCCCGCCGTCGGGGGCACCGGTCTTTTCCATCATGGCGTTGAGCAGGATCTTGCCCATCTCACGATAAGTGGCCTCGTCCGCAACCGCCTTGGCATACACGGAGGAGAGGGGAGAATAGATGTTGATGCCCTGACGGGTTTTGTCGTCGTTGGCGTTGGTGTGCAGGCGAAGAACAAAATCGGCGCCGGCGTTGTTGGGAATGTCGGCACGTTCCAGCATACCCACAAAGGTTTCCATGACTTCACGGGTCATGACCACATCGGCGCCCTCGGCGAGGAGCAGGTCGCGCAGTTTCATGCCCACCTCGAGCGTGTAGATGTTTTCACGGCGGCCCGTTGCGGCGCCGCCGGCCATACCGGGTGTGGTGGTGGTGGTGCGGCCGGTGTTTTCGGGCATGGTGTAGACCGTTTCAATCTGCGTCTGGCGCTGATGACCGGGGTCGATGCACACGGTAACGCCGGTCAGACGGCCTTTTTCCGCCTTGGCGGGAGCGGGATCAAAATGGACATAATTGAAGAAGCTTTCGCTGAACAGCTCGCTGCCGTTCATGCCGGACAGACCGGTGACGGTGATGGTGGCATCCTGGAAAGTGCAGGGCATGGCCACGACGCCTTCATAATGATAGGAGGCATCGGCGGCATAAACACGGATAAAATGGCATTCGGAAGCACTGCGGACCTTGAGTACCATGGTGGAGCGGCCGGGGGCGGTAAAACTGTAGTGTACACCGTCTGCTTCAGCGGAAGTGAAGATGTTGGTCACACGGGAGGTGGTAACGTCTGCCGGGGTGCCGGCGGGAACGCCGCTGTCGGAGGCTTCCACGGGTTTGCCCTTGGCGGAGCACAGCGCTGCATTTTTGAGGTTGTACACGGTCAGCGTGTATTTTTCCTTGCCGAAGGTGCCGGGCAGCGGCAATGTGCCCGTGAAAACACCGTTTTCGCTGTACAGGGTGATCTCATCGCGGTCGTAATCCGTTTCAAGCAATACCTGAACAAAGTTCTCCCCGGGAAGGGTGACCTGGAAGCGGACGGCATGCTCAAGGGCCTTCAGCTTGATGGCAGCTTCACCCGAAGCGGAAGCGGCGCAGAAAGCCAGCAGTACGCAGAGAAAAATCAGGGAAATCAACCGTTTCATCGGCAATCAACCTCCGGACAGAAAATCACTTCATTATACAATTTGAGGCGCTGCTGTGTCAAGCTTGCAAACGCTTCGCCGTTGTTCTATAATAAAAACAACAGAGTTGAAAAGACATCGGAGGGCGTTATGAATTCATCGGCTCCCATCGGAATTTTTGACAGCGGCGTGGGCGGCATCAGCGTGCTGAAGACCGCGTTGGCGCTTTTGCCCAAGGAAAGATTTGTGTATTACGGGGACAGTGCCCATGCTCCTTACGGCACCCGCCCGGAGGAGGAAGTACGCGTCCTTGCCCGCAATGTAACGGAATTTTTGCTGAAAAAGGGCTGCAAAGCCATTGTGATTGCGTGCAATACCGCTACGTGTGCCGCGGCACAAGCGCTGCGTGAAGAGAACAAGAATCTGATCATTGTCGGCATGGAACCCGCGCTGAAGCTGGCGCATGATACCTGCCCCGAAGGCACCATTGCCGTGCTGGCGACACCGCTTTCCCTCAGCAGTGCCAAATACCGTGCGTTGTATGAAAAATACGGTGAGCATTCCGTTTCGGTACCGTGCGCCGGGCTGATGGAGCTGGTGGAAAAGGGAGAGACCGATTCTGCCGAAGTGACGGAATACCTGAGTGAAAAGCTGGGTCCCTTCATGACGGACGGCAGCCTTTCCGCCGTGGTGCTCGGCTGTACCCATTATGTGTTTTTAAAGGACGCCGTCAAACGGGTCGTTGGTGACCGGGTGCGTGTGCTGGACGGCAACGAAGGCACAGTGCGGCAGCTGATGCGGCGTTTGAATGAACAGGGATTGCTGAATGAGGGGGCATTGGCTGACCTGCCGCGCTGCGAATTGAACACTTCCGGCAGTGAGGAAGACCTTGCGGTGATGAAAATGCTGCTGGAAAAGCCCTGAAACCTGTAAATCATCGTGCCAATTTGTACAAAAAGGTAAAAAAACGGTCAAAATACTTGCGTTCCCTCCGAATATCTGCTATAATGCCGCTTAAGAGATTGTGTTTGTGAAAAACAGAACATAAAACACAAAGAAAATTTATAACGGGAGGAAACTCAAAATGGCTGATTACATGACGAATTGTATTCGTAATATCGCCCTCATGGGACATGGCGGCGAGGGCAAAACAACGCTGACCGAGGCGATGCTCTACGCCGCGAAAATTATCGATCGTCAGGGCAAGGTCGAAGACGGTACCACTACCACCGACTTTGAGCCTGAAGAGATCCGCCGCAAGTGTTCCATCAGCGCCGCTCTGGCGCCTATCGACTGGAACGACAAGATGCTCAACATCGTGGACGTTCCCGGTTACTTTGATTTTGTGGGTGAGACGGTCGGTCCCCTGCGTGTGGTCGAAACCGCCTGTATCGTGGTCAGCGCCGCTTCCGGTCTGACTGTAGGCGCCGAAAAAGCTTTTACCCGTGCCGTCAAGAGCGGTGTGGGCCGTATGTATGTGATCAATCAGATGGACCGTGAAAACGTGTCCTTCTCCAATACGCTGCAGCAGCTGCGTGAACGTCACGGCTCCTGCGTGGTTCCCGTGCTGATCCCCATCGGCGAGGGTCCCGATTTCCGCGGCGTTGTCAATGTGCTGGACGGCAAGGCCTATGAAGGCGCTTATGAAAAGAGCGTGGAAGTGCCGATGCCCGAAAACATGAAGGAGCGCGTGGCCCGTGCTCTGGACGCCATCACCGAGCAGGTCGCCAGCGATGACGAAGTGCTGATGGAAAAGTATTTCTCCGGTGAGGAGATCACGCCCGAAGAGCTGCTGAACGGCTTCCATAAGGGCATGAAGGACGGTTCCATCGTTCCCGTGTGCGCCTGCTCCGCCCTGACCGGCGTGGGTATTGCCCGCATGATGGACCTGATGGCCAAGTACCTGCCCTCTCCCAAGCATCAGGGTATTGTACATGAAGGCTTCAACCCCCGCAACGGCGAAGCTGTCACCCGCACCTGCGTGGACGAAGAGCCCTTCTCCGCTTACATCTTCAAGACCATTGCCGACCCCTTCGTTGGCAAGCTGAGCCTGTTCAGAATCTTCTCCGGTACGCTGACCAGCGATACGACGCTGTACAACGTCAATAAGGACAAGACCGAAAAGATGTCCGGTATCTATATCCTGCGCGGCAAGAAGCAGGTGGCCAAAAAGCTCCTGCACGCCGGTGATATGGGCGCCCTCAACAAGCTGCAGTTCTCCGCCACCGGCGATACGCTGTGCGATTACAACCATCCCATTCAGTATTCTCAGCTGGCCTTCCCGGCTCCCTGCTTCAGCAAGGCTGTGTATGCCGCCAAGCAGGGTGAAGAAGACAAGGTCTTCGGCGGCCTGTCCCGTCTGGCTGAAGAAGATCCCTCCATCGTTATCAGCAAGGATCCCGATACCACCGAGACGCTGCTGAGCGGCCAGGGCGAAATGCATCTGGATGTCATCCGCAACAAGCTGGCGGCCAAGTTCAACGCCAACGCGCTGCTGCAGGATCCCAAGATTGCTTACCGTGAGTCCATCCGCCGTCCCATCGATGTTGAAGGACGCCATAAGAAGCAGACCGGCGGTCATGGCCAGTTCGGCGATGTTAAGATCAAGTTCCGTCCCAATGACGACCCGAACGATACCGAGTTCCATTTTGAAGATGCCGTCGTGGGCGGCACCGTCCCGCGCAACTTCATCCCCGCTGTTGAAAAGGGTCTGCGTGAAAACATCAAGCACGGCGTGCTGGCCGGCTATCCCGTTGTGGGTCTGACCGCGCAGCTGTACGACGGCGGCTATCATCCCGTTGACTCCTCTGAAATGGCCTTCAAGACGGCTGCACGTCTGGCCTTCAAGCAGCTGACCGGCGCTATG
>JAKSQG010000070.1 GCA_024404275.1 Clostridia bacterium
GGGTCAGCAGCTTTTCGATCACCACACCGGACAGCACCAGCAGAATCGTCCATGCATACAGGTCGGTCAGATCAAGGTATACCTTGGCCTGATACAGCTTCTCACCCACCGAGCCCGCGGGGATGCCGATCACTTCGGCTGCCGCACCTGCCTTGAAGCTCATGCCCACCGACAACGTCAGCGCGTTCATCAGATAGGGCTTGATCCCCGGCAGCAGCATCCAGCGCAGACGGCGTCCGAAGGGAACATGATAGACCTTTGCCATTTCCGTCAGCTTCGGATCCGCCGCCCTGAGCCCTGTCAGCAGGTTGCCGTATACGATGGGCAGCACCATCAGAAACGCAATAAAGGCGGAAAGCTTTTTGCCGCTCAGCCAGATGAGCGCCAGAATGATAAAGCTGGCCACCGGTACCGAGCGCACCATGACCATGAGCGGCCGCAGCAGGATTTCCACCGCCCGCACACGCGCCGCCAACACCGACAGCAATGCGCCGCCGACAAAACCCACGGCAAAGCCCAGCAGGATGCGGCTGACGGTAAATCCCAAAGCCGCCATGGCGCCCTTCTCCCCGGGCAGCGCAAAAAGCCGCCGCGCCACCCGCACCGGGGAGGACAGCAGCAGCGTTTGCCCCGAGACTGCTGCCGCTGTCTGCCACACCAGCAGCCAGAACAACACGGCAGCAATCATCGGGAATAATTCTTTTTTGCTTTTCTTATTCAGCGGCATAATACAGGTTTTCGTCCGGCAGGGCACCGCCCACAGCGGCAGGGTTCAGCTGGAACAGCACATTGAGGTAGCCGCTCACCGCCTGCTGCATCTCGGCACCCGTGATGCATACCACATTGCACTGCGGCAGCGCTTTTTCCGCCACGGCAGCCTTGACAATGCCAAGATTGTCGATCAGTACGGCGGCTTCAGCGGGGTTGGCGTTGACATATTCCACAGAAGCGGCAAACTCCGTGAGGAATCGCGCTACCTCTTCGGGATGCTCCTGCAGATACTGTTCACGCACCACAATACCCGCCGTGACCAGACGGCTGCCGTTTTCCAGCGCGTCCCAGCAGGCGGTCAGGTCAAACGCCGTCTCGAGGCCTTCCACCTGCGTTTTAGCCACCGTCACATAGGGCTGCGGCAGCATGGCGATGCCGCTTTCCTGCGTTTTGAGCAGTGCGACCACCTCGGCAGGCTCACTCTTCCATTCCACCGTCACATCGGTGCCCAGCTCCAGCCCCGCCTCGCGCAGCAGATAGGTCAGGTTATATTCGGGAGTGGAACCCTTGCCGGTGGCATAGAGCGTTTTTCCCTTCAGGTCGGTCAGGCTTTTCAGTGTTTCGCCTTTTTCCACAATATACAGTACGCCGAGGGCGTTGACGGCAATCAGTTTGAGAGCACCGTTGGTCTTGTTATACAGCACAGAAGCCAGATTGACCGGCACCGCAGCGATATCGATCTGCCCCTGAATCAGTTTGGGCGTGATCTCATCGGCAGAGCCTGCCAGCAGAAAATCATATTCACTGCCATGATCCTCCAGCAGCTTGACCAGACCCATGGCGGTCGGTCCCTTGAGAGCCGCCAGACGCACAGCCTCGCCATCGGCAAAAGCAGAAGCCGTCAGCAGCAGCATGACAGCCAGCAGCACAGCAAAAACCTTTTTCATACAAAAACTTCCTTTCATTTGTTACCGAAAGTATTATACCCACTTGCACGTAAAAAATCCGTTGCAGATGCAACGGATTTGATTTACTTCAGCAGTTCGAAATGATTTTTACGGTAGTTCAGCTCGCCCCTTCTGCGCATGGCGGACAGCTCCCGGCTCAGGGCGCTGCGCTCCGTTCCCAGCCACGCCGCCAGTGCCGCACGGTCCATGGGGATGTCAAAGCTGCGGCTGCCCGTATCCCGCTCGCACTGCGTAAAATAAGCAATCAGCTTGTCGTGCAGTGTGGGGCGGGACATGGCCTGAATGCGGTCATTCATGCTGAGGGTGCGCCGTGCCAGCATGCCGCAGAAGCGGCGCATCAGCTCGGCATCCTCCCGAAGCCCTTCGCAGTGCAGCCACAGCACCCTGCTGTCTCCGTCCGCGGTGATCCGGATCGGTGAATCCTCCTGCAGATAGCACAAAGATTCGCCGAAGGTATGCCCCGGTGTGACCACGCTGAGCAGCAGCAGATTGCCGTCGATATCCGTCATGCTGACCTGCACACGGCCTTCCATCACCAACCCGAAGGCTTGCAGCGGCGTGTCAGCATCCTTCAGCACAGAGCCGTTTTCATAGCGTTTTTCGGACGCGTTCAGCAGTTTGAGCGCCTGATGCAGGCGTTCTTCCCCCAATCCCGCAAAGAGCGGGCACTCCGCCGGGCTCATTGATCCAGCTTTTCGATCATGCGGATGGAAGTGATAACAGGCTGATTGTCCTTGGCCACGGTACCATTGCGGTCGGTCACAGGCGTCTTGGCACAAATGGCATCCACCACTTCCATGCCGCTCAGCACCTTACCGAAGGCAGCATACTGACCATCGAGATGCGGCGCATCCGCATGCATGATAAAGAACTGGCTGCTGGCGCTGTCAGGGGCGGAGGAACGCGCCATCGAAAGCACACCGCGGGTATGCTTCAGGGGATTGTACACGCCGTTGGCACTGAACTCACCCTTGATGCGCTCGCTGGAGCCGCCCATGCCGTTGCCCAGGGGATCACCGCCCTGAATCATGAAGCCGCTGATGATGCGGTGGAAGGTCAGGCCGTCATAAAAGCCCTCGTTGACCAGCTTGACAAAGTTGCTCACAGTGATGGGAGCAAGATCGGGATACAACTCGGCCGTGATCACGCCGTAATCCTTCACGGTGATCTCGCAATACTGCACGGCGGATTGCTTGGTCGCCGGGGCTTCTGTGGCCGCAGGGACCTCGGTTGCCGCCGGCTGGACAGGCTCCGCCTTCTTGCCGAACAGCTGATAGCCGCCGTAGCCCAGGCCGAAGCCCAGCACCAGACAGCAGCACAAAATCAGCGCAATGTGCAGCCAGCTTCTCTTTTTTTCGGGTTTTTTGGCGTAAGGATTGACTTTATTCTGTTTCTGTCCTTTTGTTTTGTTCATTTTTTGTTGAGCTCCTTGACTTTACCTTAATCGGGTTTACAATAGGGATGTCCCCATCAGTTTAATCGTTTTTTTATGGAAATACAAGTCTTTTTCGGGAGGAACTGCCGTTGCGTTCCATTTTTATCGTCAATCCGGGTTCGGGTCCGAGGGATGCCACCGAGGTGATCCGCGCGGAGCTTGAGCGCCTCCGTCCACAGGGGTGTGAGGTCCATGTTACGACCGCCCCGATGGATGCTGCGCATTATGTCAGAAGCGTATGTGAAAGCACGACCGCACCCCTGCGCTTTTTTGCCTGCGGCGGTGACGGTACACTCAACGAGGTCATCAACGGTGCCGCCGGCTTTTCCCACGCGGCCGTCGGCTGCTATCCCTGCGGCAGCGGCAATGACTTTGTCAAATATTACGGCGGAAAAACACCGTTCCTTTCCATCGAAGCACTGCTGAACGGCCGTACGGAGCCCATCGATCTGCTGCGCGTCAACGACCGCTATGCCGTCAACATCGTCAACTTCGGCTTTGACGCCCGCGTGGCGGAGCGCATGATCGCCTTCCGCCGCTTTCCGCTGCTCAAAGGGCACCGCGCCTATTATGCCGCCATCGCCCGCTCGCTGTTTGACAGCATGCGGACGAATGTACACATGAGTGCAGACGGCGAAACGCTGTGTGAAAATCAGCTGCTTTTGTGCACACTGGGCAACGGCGGCTTTGTGGGCGGCTCCTTCCACTGCTCTCCCCGCGCCGATGTGGCTGACGGGCTGATGGAGGTATGCGCTGTCTCCCCCATCTCCCTGCTGACGATGGTGCGCCTGATGACGCCGTATAAACGCGGTGAATTGCTGGACAACCCGGCTTTTGCTCCCTTCATCCGCTACCGCCGGGCAAAGAGCGTGTCCATTGAAGCGCCTGCCCCCATTGCCCTGTGTCTGGATGGCGAGATGGTCTATGGCACTGACTTTACCGTCACCTGTGAAAAGCACGCCCTGACCATCATCCTGCCCGAAGGGGCAAAAAAACAGGAGGGTCGCACATGAAGATCGTCACCTGCGCCATCTGGATCCAAGATCACCGCGTGTTTTCCGCCCGCAGAGCCCCGGGCCAGAAGAATGCAGGGCTGTGGGAGTTTCCCGGCGGCAAGACCGAACCGGGCGAAAGCGACGCACAGGGGCTGGAGAGAGAAATGTATGAGGAATTCGGTGTCCGCGGCACCGCAGGCGCTTTCCTGACCGAAAGCCGCTATACCTACGCCCCCGATGCCGATATCCTGCTCCGCGCTTTTCTGTTCACCTCCGAGGACACCCCTTGTCCCACCGTTCATGACCGTGTGGCATGGGTCACAAAGGAAGAACTGCTGAGCCTGCCGCTCTCCGCCGCCGATGTGCCCATCGCGGCAGCTGCTGCGGAGTTACTGTAAAAATGCCCTGTTTTCAAGTATTTCCGGCGTATTTTTCTTGTAAAACATGCCGGAAATACTTCTTTTTTTCTTTTCTTTATGATATATTGAAAGAACACCGAAAACCCGTGCGGATTTATCCGCCATGAACAAAAACAAGGAGGAACTGTCATGAAACGAAAAAGTCTGCTCGCGGTGCTGATGATCGCTGTACTGCTGCTGTCATCCTTGTCCACCGCGCTGGCTGCGGCAACCCCTACGCATAACAAACACGATTGGGGCCCCCGTTCGGAAGAATACCCCGCCACCTGCACCGAACCCGGCATGGAAAAGGCCACCTGCGAGGTTTGCCATGAGACCAAGTACTGGTATACCGAGGCACTTGGACACGATTGGGGCGATTGGCATGTGGTCACCCCTGCCGAAATCGGCAAGGAAGGCCTTGAGCAGCGCGAATGCAACCGCTGCGGTCTGCAGGAAAGCCACATCATTCCCCCGCTGCAGGAAATGGACCGCAACCCCGGCTGCTGGCTGGAGCTGGTCTCCGCCACTCAGCCGCAAAAAGAAGGCGACGTCGTTCATTCCGTCTGGAAGCTGACCAACACAGGCAATGTGGATGCGTGTTTCAACAGCTTTGCTTTCAAGGATGCCCATGATGACTGGCCCAAATACATCAGCTATGTTGAAAATGAGGGTACCGGCAGCTTCAACTGCATTGACGGCGGTCAGTATCTGCTGTATGAGATCGATTTTGAAGTCACTGCTGATGACGCCGCTTCGGGCAGCGTTTATCGTACCCTGCAGGAGTTTGGCTCCCTGGCATATGCAAACCCGAATGATAGCGAATTCGCGTACAATGTTGACGACCCCATCGATTCCAACATTGCCGTACTGGAGCTGCCGCTTCTGCCCGATACCGGTATGCTCACCGTGACCAAGACCATCATCGATCAGCCCAATGATCCCAACGGTTTTGCGGAAAATGAGGTCATTCACTACCTGATCACCGTCACCAATGATACGTCCTTCGCTTTCAACGAGACCGTTGTTTTTGACTCCCTGTACAACTGGCAGATCCCGCTGACCAAGCTGGGACCGATGGCCCCCGGCGAGACACTCTCCTGCACCTTTGACTACACCGTTACGCCGTGGGATGTGGATATGGGGCTGAAGCTTCTCAACACGGCGCTGGTGGAAGGGCATTACGATCCGGATAACATCATCATCGGTTCCGCCGAGGTGGAGTGCCCTCTGATTCCTTCCGAGCGCACGGTTTCCGCTCTGCTGGAAAAGCAAGTCATGAACCTTCCCAGCCGCGGCTACTATGAGCCCGGCGAGGAGATCACCTATTACATCACGCTGACCAACACCGGCAGCACCGCTTTCCTCACAGCCGATATCTATGATTCGCAGGTATCCGGCTGTCTCGACACCTTCCCCATGATGCAGCCCAGCGACAGCCTCACGACCTTCCACCGGTACACGACCGTTGAGGCTGACCTTGGAACAGAAATCTACAACACCGCCTTCGCGACCGTCTACACCGTGGACGGCACTGCCTTCCCGGTAACCTCCAACACCGTCAAGAGCCCCGTCGGTCGGGAGATCTTTGACGATGACCATGACGAGTTCCACCCGCCTGTGAGCGGTGATGACAGCTGTGTGCGCACGCTGGTGGCATGCGGCGACGCCGGTTACACCTACGAGCTGCACTTCTGCGGTACGCACTCCCCCATTCAGAAGAACGTCCGTGTCATGATTCCCGCCAACGCTTCCCCTGAGGTGGAAGCCAGCGCCTGGGAGTATGCCGCTGCCTTCTGGAAGGAAGCCGCCGAACAGCTCTATACCGAACTGCGGACCTCCGCGAAGGGTACGATCCCCACTGTCATCATGGAAGAGCAGCTGACCTTTACCGCCATGACCGAAAACCTGGCCGCGGCGCTGAAGAGCACGATGCCCGACCATCCCGAAAAGGCCGCTTATCAGATTGCCCGCTTGTGGGAAAACAAAGTGGTCGATCTGTGCTGGCTCATCCATCACGGCGGAGAGCAGCGTCCTGACCTGCTGAAGGATATCTCCGCTCTCTGCACCGCCTGCACGGACTGCGGCATCGCAGTGGTTGAAAGCGAAGATGCCCGTGAAGTGTATCAGGTCGCCCTGTGCAAAGACCACGTCAGCACCGATACGCTGTGCAAGACCATGCTGCAGAGCAGCGGCAGCAGCGTGTGGGGCATTGGCGCCGGTCTGTGGCAGTGTGAAGCCACCAAGCTGTTTGAAGGCGTTTGGAAGAATGCCGCCAGCGAAAACAAGCCGCTTGTCCGTGCAGCTGCCGCCACCTTCAACACCTGGCTGAATGCGCAGCGCGCCCTGTACGGCTGCGTGTATGACACCGCCGTCGTCGAGGAGATCACCGCCCGCACCGCGATGGAATTTGTCAGCACCCTGTGCGCTGAAAACTGAGTTTCTGACACATGACAAAAGGTACTGCCGTTTGAAAAAGCGGCAGTACCTTTCTGTTTGGGGCATTTGTTTTTTCTTGACGGCGTCCTTCGGTTTTGCTATGATGAGCGCAAGCCTTTTGTGTATGAAAGGAGACGGTAAAAATGAAGATCACCCATGACCTGCACATTCACACCACGCTGTCTTCCTGCTGCAAGGATACGGAAGCAACGGTTCAGCATTATATGGAAAAAGCCCGTCAGCTGGGACTTGATAAGATCGCTTTCACCGACCATCTGTGGGACAGTGTCATCCCGCTGGGCAACGAATGGTACCGTCCGCAGGACGTCGCTCATGTGCTGCAGCTGAAGCAGACAGTGGAAGACGCCCGAAAGGAAGCGGATACCCCTCGCATCCTGTTCGGCTGTGAAACGGAATACGATTACGCGCACCGTGCCCCTGCCCTGACAGAGGAAGCCGCCGCGCAGTTTGATATCGTGCTTTTCCCCAACTCCCATACGCACCTGACCACGCCTGACGGACTGCGGGATGATAAAAAGGCGCATGCCCGGTTCATGTTTGACGCCTTTATGGACGCGGTGAACAGCCCCGTTTCCCGTTACATCACGGTGATGGCGCATCCCTTCATGGCGGTCTGCTGTCCGTACGACAACAGGGAGCTGCTGCCGCTGCTGTCGGACAATCAGTACAGGGAGTGCTTCAGTGCCGCGAAGGAAAAGAACATCGCCATAGAAATCAACATGTCCAACTTCAAGCGGCACAACCGTGCGGAAAACCCGCTGACCGAATTTGTGTACGACCTGCCCGCCTTGTACGATGACCCCATTCTGCATCTGTTTGAACTGGCCAAGGAATGCGGCTGTCGCTTCACCTTCGGCTCCGACGCACACGCCGTATCAACGCCGTCGCTCAATCACTGGCACGCGACCTATATGATTGCTGAGCTGCTGGGGCTGACGGACGACGATATTGCGGATATTGCCAAATAAACAAAAAACAGGAAGGCCAAATGGTCTTCCTGTTGTTTTGTTATCCTCTGTGGGGAGCGCCGAAATCCCGACCGGGGACGGGGTGCTGCGCTTCTTTTTTGGAATCGCGCGGCATGCCGTTTTCAGGACGGGGCTGCGGGGCTTTTTTGTTATCCTGCATGGCGCCGCTTTCGGGGCGGGGCTGCGGAGCCTGAAGTGCCGGCTGGGGAGCGCGGGACTGCGCACCCATGCTGGAAACGGTGTGCGTCTTCTGCGCGGGAGCAGGTGCCGGGGCGGGAGCGGGAGCCGTCACATGGTGCTTGGGACCCACTTCCTGCGGAGCGGGCGTCGGCTCATCGGCTCCCATGGGCATGCTCGTTTGAGGTGCCATGCTGTGCGGTGCATGCGCCTGCACATGATGCACCGGCGCTGCAACCGTTTCATGCGGCATCGGCGGGGGCGGCGGCAGCGGGTCAGAGGGACGCGGCGGGGACATCATCTCCGGCTCAAAGCCCAGCGCCTGCTGGATGGCCGTACCGGTCTTCACAGCGTTCCAGTATTCCTCCGCGTCGTCACCGGAAACAGAAGAGCCCAGGTTCAGGGTCATGTTGTCGAACCACGGGAAATCCACCGTCAGTTCCACTTCGATATTATAATTATATTCATAGCGGCGCGGTTCATAGGACACCATATGACCGTCCTTGTCGCGCATTCTCAGCTCACTGCGGCTCTCACGCACCTCCAGACGGCACTCCCGAACGGATTCCACGCTCAACACATCGGGGTTTTCATTGCGCCAATTGCGGGCATTGCCGATCAGGAACCAGCCCTGAC
>JAKSQG010000071.1 GCA_024404275.1 Clostridia bacterium
GGCGTTTCGATTCCGCGCGCGAAAAGCAGCCGGGACAGAACACCTTCCATCCCGGGAACATTTCCCGCTTTTCCTCTTTGAATCAGCTGCTGCATAAAACTCCTTTGATTGAAAAGAAGGCAAAACGCCCTTTCGAACGCCTTGCCTCAAGAGGCTTCCCCGGGGATTGCCCCCGGGGAAACGAAAATCACTTACGCAGAGACTTGATGCAGGCGGTTACCACCGGCAGGAAAATGAACACCATGACCAGGGTCACCAGCGCGTCGGCAGCCACAACACGGCCCATGATGCCCACGGCATTTCTCTGGAAGGCGAACATCATCAGGAGGCCGATGGCCATCAAAACACCGTTCACCAGCGCCACAAGCTTGCCGTTCTTGCTGATGGCGGCAGAAACAGAGGCAGCGGTCTCACGACCGGCACGGACAAAGCCGGCAGCCTTATTGACCACCATCACCACACTGCAGGCCATCACAGTCAGGCACAGGAACACCACGATGCCGCTCAAAACAGTTACGACCCAGATGGTGTTGACCACGATGAGCGCATTCAGCAGAGCCGCCAGCACCACACCGGCAATGAGCGCCCAGGCGCCCAGCAGACCCGCCTTGACGCTGCGGGCGATCATGTACACGCAAGCCAGCAGCAGCAGGCAGGCAAACACGATGATACCCACATTCATCAGGGAAGAAGAAGCAGCGGCAACGCCGTCAGAGGTCAGCGTCAGCACACAGGGCAAAGAGGCGGCACGCATCGCGACCGCGGTCACAAAAGCACTGCTGGCATCGGGAGCCATGAAATCGACCGTATTGCCTTCGGTGATAATGCCATCATAGAGGGGGCTGTAGCCGACGGGCTCGCCATCCAGCAGCAGATACAGATACTCAAAGGCATGTTCGGCAATGACCTGACGCAGGTCGGCGGCACCCTTCGCGGTCAGGTGCAGCTGAATGTTGTAGCCGTTTTCACCCATGTAATAGTAAGTGCCGTCCGTGATGCTGCCATCCAGCAGAGCAGCGCCGAACAGACCGGTATCTTCGTCATACTGGGCAAAGGTTGCCTGACCGATGGGCTGCAGAACAGCGGCGATAGAGGCGTCATAGTCCTTGCCGGGCACGGTCAGGGTCAGGGTGCTGCCCTCCACCTTGGTCACAGCGCCGCCGACGAGCATATCAGCACGGGCACGGATGACTTCCGCAGCCTTTTTCATGTCCTCAGCCTTCACGCCATCCGGAGCGGTCAGCACATAGCTGTAGCCGCCGCCCAAAGTGGTATCGGGCTGAATGGCTTCCTGCCAGCTGTTGTTCAGGGTGTTGGGGATGAAGGAAACGATGCGGTACAGGGCCTTCTGCACATCGGTGCCGTTTTCTTTCACGGTCACCATCTTGGTATTCAAGCCCATCAGACCGGCATATGCGCCAAACACGGTGGCGCCCAGCAGAGCCACCAGCACCACAATGCTGATGATCTTATTGACAGTATTGTTTTTCATTTTGAGTTTTTCTCCTCATTTATTTTATGTGTTGAAACGCTTTATCAGGACTTACTCGCCGTCACCCGGCTCTGTCCTCAAGATGGAACACGCCGTACGCCATACGATAGAAGGGCATGCGCAGCTGCGGCACGGCACAGGCTGCGCTCCGATACGGTGCTGTGGCAGGCACAGCGCTCCGCACTTCCATAGCGGTCGGCTCGGGGCTGCTTTCGGGTAAGGCAGCGGCAGGGGCGCATCGGCTTGCCGTACGAAGCATCAGCGGCGCTTTGATCTCACCCGTCTTTGGCAGGGCGTGTACGCCCAACAGGATCAGGGCACAGAAAGCCAGGGCAAAAAGCAGTCTTCCTTTCATTCCGTGTCCCTCCCTTCCAAACAAAAAGCAGTGATATTATAACGCTTTTTTTCGTGCTTGGCAAGTTCAGTCACGCAGCTGATCCACCAGCCAGTATTCACCATTTGTGGCCAAATGCAGCGGACCCCACGCCGCAATGCCATAACGGATGCGGTAATCATTCAATCGTTCCCGTGCCTCCGCGGAGCAGCTGTAGTTGTGGGTGATGATCGCATACTGCGGTTCAATGGCACGGATGAAATCATGATACATGGGTTTAAGGCCATGATGCGGATGCTTCACGATCTCCGCCTTGATATCCCGCCCGCTCTGCGCCATCAGCCGCTGCATGCCGTCAATAAAATCGCCCGTCATCAATACGCGTCTTTCGCCGTATTCGATCAGCAGCAGCGCGCTCATGTAGTTGCAGTCGGGAAAATCGGGGATCTGATATACTGTGCAATGGCAGGAGGCAAATTCAAAGGTGTCCATGTCCCCCACGCGGCGGATAGGCACATTCTTTTCCTTCAGATAAGCAATGGTCTCCGTCTGACAGCAGAAGCCATCATCATAATCCTCATCAAAAGCAGTCAGAAACAGCCCCACGGGATAATCCTCCGCAATGTGCATCATGCTGCCCAGATGATCGTCATGCGGATGGCTGTTGAAGGCGATATCGATCTTTTCGATCCCCAGCCGTTCAAACTCCGATCTGATATTCTCGTACTCGTTTTCTTTGCCCATGTCCACCAGCATCACCTGTCCGTCGCAGCGCAGGATCAGGCAATCCCCGCCGATCATGGGCACCACATGAATATCAAGCGTGGGCGTCCCCTCTGCAAACTCAGGGGCTTTTCCTTTTTCAAACACCAATTGCTCCGCACTGCCGACCAAAGGCAGCATAAGCATCAATACAAGCAGCAGCGCTGTCCATTGTTTAATCTTCATGTTCTTCCCGCTCCCCTTCCGTTTTCAGTACATCGCGAATGAAGCATTCCGCCTCCTCCACGCTGTCCAGCCTTGCAGTGTACATTCTGTTGCCCATGGTACGCACCATCATGGGCGGCATCTCCTCGCACATCCTGAGCTTGTCGCCCCAGCGGTTCCATATTTCCTCATGACTGAGCAAATACCTTCTGCTGTTCTTCCGTCCCGCATAGGCACAGCAGTATTCGCGCTCAGCCGGCTGCAGCTCCGTCCTGTCAAAGGTCACCATGTCCGCCCAGATGCGGTACACGTCAGTGCTGTGCGCATAGTTGATCATGTCAGGCGTATATCCGCCCGCGGGTCGCATATTGACCTCCAGGGCAACAAAATCCCCCTGCTTGCCCAGCCCTTCCCGGTCCGGTGTCAGGCGGAAAAACTCCAGATGCACAAAGCGGCTGAACACATTGAAGGCTTTGACCGTGCGTCTGCCCAGCTCCCGCAGGCTGTCGGGCATCGTGGGGCTGACATAATAGCTCAGGTCAAGATCGAGGTTGACGATGTCCGCGATGGAGGGCGGCCACACCGTCATCGATTCAAACAGCGGCTCGCCCTTGCTGTCCACAATGGCATCGTAGGAGCAGATATCGCCCTCGATAAATTCCTCGCAAACACAGACTTCGTCGGGCTGCTCCTCAAAAAAGCCCTGCAGTTCTTTTTCATTGCATATTTTGTAGGTATCCGCCGCGCCCACGCCGTTTTCGGGCTTGATGATCACGGGAAAACCGACCTGACCGATAAATTCCCGCGTATCCTCTTCCCCTTCGATCACATGGCTGCGTGCGGTCGGTATTTGTCCCAAAGCGTATTTTTCCTTCATCGCCGCCTTGCTCTTGAAATAGCGGATACCATTCGCCTTCACGCCGCTTTGAATGTTGAAATCACTTCGCAGCATGGCGTCCTGCTGCAGCCAGTATTCATTGTTGGATTCGATCCAGTCGATGCGCCCGTATTTGAACGCAAAGAAAGCCACTGCCCGGTACACCGCGTCATAGTTTTCCAGACTCGGCAGATAATAATATTCGTTCAGGCTGTCCCGTACATTCGGATCCAATGCGTCATAGGGCGCGTCACCGATGCCCAGCACAGTCACACCGTTTCTTTTCAGCCGTTCGCAAAACTGCCATGTTCTGCGTGGAAAATGGGGCGAAATAAAAATAAAATTCATATCGTCATTCCTCTCGCGCCGCTTTTTTTCATTATAACAGGGAATACGGTGGCGGCACAACTGTTTTGCACATCAAAAAGGCGGATATTTATTAAAAACAGGCAAAATACATTCGGAACGCTTGACGTATCTGCGATAGTTATGGTAATATGATTTCACCTTATTTCGGAAGGAGGCAGACATCATGGTCAACCGCACCGCGTCCAGCAAGATGATGTGCCGGGGCATGTACATGTGCATGTGCCTGTATTTGCCGTGTGTCTGCAGCCGGAATTAAATCCCCGGCATTCCTGAAATAAGGGACAGCACACGCTGGTCCCTTATTTTTTGCGAAAGAAAGGAGGAAGACCCGATGAACCTGCACTTTGGCCGCGCCACGGACCGAATGCGGCGCATCCCGTTTTCCGTCATCCTCACTGCGCGTCCCGATCGCCAAATCATATAAAAAAGGAGAATACCATCATGAAGCGTTTTCTGACCCTTGCCCTGGCTCTGATCCTGATTCTGAGCACCGCCGCCGCTTCCGCCCAGACCCTGCAGATCGCCGCTCCCGATGACGCCACCAACCTCGCCCGCGCCATCAAGCTGCTCGAAACCGCCGGCTTCATCGAGGTCGATCCCGCCGCCGGCTACAGCCCCGAGATCAAGGACATCACCAATTACATCTACGACATCGAAGTGGTTCCCGTGGCCGCCAACACCCTGACCTCCACCCTGACCGACTACGCCGGCGCTGTCATCAACGGCACCTGGGCCACCACCGTGGGCCTCATCCCCTCCAAGGATGGTCTGATCGTGGAACAGCAGGCCGAAGGCGGCGAGAACCCCTACGTCAACATCCTGGTCGCCCGCACCGAGGATGCCGATAACGAGATCTATCAGAAGATCGTCGATGCCTACCACACCCAGCTGGTGGCCGAGTTCATGCTGCTGGAGTACAACGAAGCCTACTATCCCGCCTTCGAATACGAAACCGATCCCGCCCTGGTGATCAATGCTGACAACGTGGCTGCCCTGAAGGATTACTACTACAACGTGGCTTCTCCCGCCGGCAAGACCGTTGTCAAGGTCGGTGTCTGCGGCACCAAGAACGATATGTTCGCCGCCGTGCAGTGGCTGCTGGATCAGGAAAATGCCGGCATCTACATCGAGCTGGTCGTGCTGGACAACTACAACCTGCCCAACGATGCCCTGAACAACCGTGTTGCCAAGGATCTGGACCTGAACGCTTTCGAGCACAAGGCTTACCTGGCCAAGGAAATGGCCTCCTTCGGCTATGACCTGACCATCATCGCCGATACCCTGATCGCTCCCCTGACCCTGTACAGCAACAACTACGCTTCTATCGACGCCATCAAGGATGCCGCCGGTCTGATGAAGTAATCCAAAACGCGCCGGTGCCGACAAAAGCCGTCGGCACCGGTTTTTCATGGGTCCGCCGGGGTCACTCCCTCAAGGGCTCACTCAAGAAATCGTGACGGAGCAACACCATGATTGAAATCAAAAACATGAACAAGACCTTCCACCTCAAGACGGGCGATGTCCGTGCTCTGGAGGATGTGTCTGTCAGCATTGCCGACGGCACCATTTACGGCGTCATCGGTTATTCCGGTGCCGGCAAATCCACCCTTGTCCGCTGCATCAACCTGCTTGAAGTGCCCGACAGCGGTTCACTCAAGATCGGCAGCAATGAAGAGATCACCATGAAGGACGGCATCGCCATGCAGGGCGGCAAGCCGATGGGCGAAAAGCAGCTCAACAGCCTGCGCCGCGGCATCGGCATGATCTTCCAGCACTTTAACCTGCTGGATCGTTCCACCGTTTTCGATAATGTCGCCTATCCCCTCAAGTTTACCGGCATGAAGAAAAACCAGATCGCTGCCCGCGTGCGGGAGCTGCTGGAGTTGGTGGGGCTGAGCGATAAGATCAATGTCTATCCTTCCCAGCTCTCCGGCGGTCAGAAACAGCGCGTCGCCATCGCCCGCGCACTGGCCAACAACCCCGCGGTGCTTCTCTCCGATGAAGCCACCAGCGCCCTTGACCCCGAAGCTACCGAAGCCATTCTGGCGCTGCTCAAGGACCTGAACCGCAAGCTGGGTCTGACCATCGTGCTCATCACGCATGAAATGGCGGTCATCAAGTCCATCTGCCAGCGCGTCGCCGTCATGGAAAACGGCCGCGTGGTGGAAGAGGGCGAAGTGTACGATGTGTTTGCCGATCCCAAGACCTCCATCGCCGCCCGCTTTGTGGCTTCCGCCTCGCCGCTCAGCCGCATCGACAAGGTGCTGCAGGAGGATTCCCAGTTCACCGGTTCCCACGGCAAGCTGGTCAAGCTCACTTTCCGCAAGGATTGCGCCGGCGAGCCGCTCATCACCATGGCCGCCCGCAAATTCAATATCAACTTCAACGTAGTGCTCGCCAACGTGGAGATCCTGCAGGGAGCTTCTCTTGGCGGCATGATCGGTCTGCTGGAAGGCACGCCCGAAAATATCAGCGCAGCCATTGACTACCTGACCGAAAACCATGTGATTACGGAGGAAATTGCCGATGGACGCCTTCATTAAACAGATTGCCCCGAACCTGTATTCTTACCGCACCCGCTTCTGGTCCAGCCTTTCCGCCACCGGTGAAATGTTCTTCAAAGCCGGCGCCATCGCTTTTGTGCTGGGTCTGCTGTTTGGCATCATGCTGGTGGTGTTCCGCAAGGGCGGCATCCGCCAGAACATGATCATCTATCAGATCACCAACTTTGTCATCAACGTGTTCCGCTCCATTCCTTTCGTCATTCTGCTCATCTTCCTCATCCCGCTGACCCGCAGCATCGTGGGCACCGCCATCGGCGTCAAGGGCGCCATCATCCCCCTCGTATTCGGCTGTGTTCCCTTCTACACCCGTCAGGTTGAGGTCGCGCTGAGCAGCATCAACGAGGGCAAGATCGAAGCCGCCCGCAGCATGGGCAGCAGCACCTTCGGCATCATCTTCCGTGTTTACCTGCATGAAGCCGTGCCGGAACTGATCCGTGTCACCACCGTCACCGCCATCAGCCTCATCGGTCTGACCACCATGGCGGGTGCCGTCGGTGCGGGCGGTATCGGCAGCTTTGCCATCAACTACGGTCAGAACCAAAACCATCAGGACATCGTGGATGCCTGCGTGCTGATCCTGCTGATCATCGTTTTCATCATGCAGTCCTTGGGCAACCTGCTCAGCCGCCGTGCCACCAATCGCGGTCTGATCACCATCAAGCACTGATACGAAAGGAAAGCCTTTGCCATGACCCTGCGTGACCGCATCCTGCAATGCGCTGAAAGCAAATTTCCCGTCTATCGCCAGATTGCTCTGGACATCCACGCGCATCCCGAAACCAGCAATCATGAGTATTTTGCCTGCAATCTTCTTTCGGAGCAATTGAAGACCGAAGGCTTTGACATCACGACCGATGTCGCCGGCCATCCCACCGGCTTTACTGCCGTATACAAGGCGCAAAAACCCGGTCCCGTGCTGGTTTTTCTGGCGGAATACGATGCCCTTGCCGGTCTCGGTCACGGCTGCGGACACAACCTGTTCGGCGCCACTTCCCTGCTCGCCGCCGTGTGTCTCAAGCAGGTCATTGATGAAGTCGGCGGCGAGGTGCGTGTTTACGGCACGCCGGGTGAGGAAGGCGGCGAAAACGGCAGCGCCAAGGGCAGCTTTGTGCGCGAGGGCTTTTTCAAGGATGTCGATGCCGCCCTGTGTGTGCATCCCGGCTCCAGCGAGCATGAGCTGACGCATGAGGAAATTGCCTGTGCCCCCTTCCGTGTGGAATTCAAGGGTCGTGCTTCTCACGCCGCCGCCAACCCGCAGGAGGGCATCAACGCCCTTGACGCGCTCATCATGGTGTTCAATGCTATCGGTCTGTTGCGTCAGCAGCTGCCGCAGGATGTGCGCATCCACGGCATTGTCACCAAGGGCGGCGATGCCCCCAACATCATTCCCGATTACACCGAAGGCCGCTTTTACGTGCGCGCCGCCAATGTAAAGCGCATGATGGCGGTATACCGCAAGCTGGAGCACATTGTGGAAGGCGCCGCGCTGCAGACCGGCTGCACCGGGCTCATGGAGCTGACGCAAAACGTGGTGGACAACATTCTGCCCACCCCTTCCTTTGATGCGGTCTATCTGAAAAACCTGCTCTCCTTGGGAGAGGAGTATCACAATCCCAAGCACGCACCGCTGGGCTCTTCCGATGTTGGCAATGTCAGTCAGTGCATCCCCGTCATTCAGCCCATGATCCGCATCAGTGAGGTACCGCTGGCAGGTCACACCATTGAAAAGCGCGAGGCTTGCCGTTCCGAGATGGGCTTGCGTTCCATCCTGACCGGCAGCGAGGCTCTGGCACTGACAGCGCTTGATCTAATCCTCGATCCCGCGCTGTTGGAGAGCATCAAGCGCGAGCACGCCGCGGTCGTCGCCGCACAGGAATCCTAAACGTTGAGTTTCAAGGGGGAACCACGCTTTCCGCAGCCGGAAAACATGGTTCCCCCTTTACCCCTTCCGAGAAAGGGCAATTTTAAGTGGATAATTTCCTTGCATGGATGACTGGTTTCATTCATGCAAGGTTTTTCTTTTTTTGAGGGTCATACAAGGCCATGCAGGGCCATGTACAAAAAATGTCAACCGCAGTATGATCGGTGTGCTTAAAAAAGCAGA
>JAKSQG010000072.1 GCA_024404275.1 Clostridia bacterium
GCGCGTTTGGTTCGGGACCAAAAGGTCGCGGGTTCAAATCCCGCCACTCCGACCATAAGCGAGGACGATGTCCTCGCTTTTTTATGTGCTCATGCAAAAGAAAGAAGCCGCAAAGGGGTACCCCTTCACGGCTTCTTTGTTTATTCGGTTATCAGAGATCCAGCTTGCTGCTGTCCACGATGGCGCCGGTATCGGCACCGGTCACGAGGGTGGCGTACTTGGCCAGCGCGGTCAGGCGCGGCTTGTGCAGCGGCTTCCAGCCTTCGCGGCGGCGGGCAAACTCCTCCTCGGAGACATCCACCGTCAGCGTGCGGTTCGGGATATCGATGTGGATGATGTCGCCATCCTGCACAAAGGCGATGGGGCCGCCCTGGGCGGCTTCGGGGCAGATATGGCCGATGCAGGGACCGTGGGTGGCGCCGGAGAAGCGGCCATCGGTCACGAGGGCCACATCGTTATCCATGCCGCGGCCCATGATGAGCGCGGTGGTGGACAGCATTTCACGCATGCCGGGGCCGCCCTTGGGGCCTTCGTAGCGGATGACGATGACGGTACCCTTTTCGATGGTGTCACCGCTGACGGCGGCGTCCGCCTCCTCCATGGAGTTGAACACGCGGGCCTTGCCGGTGAAGGACATCATGCTCTCCCGCACGCCGGACTGCTTGACCACAGCGCCCTTGGGGGCCAGATTGCCCCACAGCACGGCGATGCCGCCTTCCGCCTTCTGGGGATTTTCCATGGTCTTGAGCACATCATCCGGCTGGGCGGTGTACTCGTTCACCATCTCACGCATGGTCTTGCCGGTGCAGGTCATGACATCCATTTCCAGCCGGGGCTCAATGGTCTTGAGCACGGAGGGAATGCCGCCGCTGGCATCCAGCGAGGAGATGGGGTATTTGCCGGAGGGCTGCAGGTTGCAGACGAAGGGCACCTTGCGGCTGATGCGGTCAAAATCGTCCAGCTGCAGGTCCACGCCCGCTTCATGGGCGATGGCCATCAGATGCAGCACCAGGTTGGTGGAAGAGCCCGTCGCCATGGCGCCGGTAACGCCGTTGAGCAGGGCTTCACGGGTCAGGATATCGCGGGGCTTGATGCCCTTGCGCAGCAGCTCCATGACGGCACGGCCGCTGGCCTTGGCGATGCGCTTGCGCTTGTTGGAAGCGGCGGGGGCGGTACCGGAGCCCGGCAGACCCATGCCCAGCACCTCGGTCAGCATGCACATGCTGTTGGCGGTGCCCAGATGCGCGCAGCTGCCCACGGTGGGCAGGGTGATCTTTTCGGCTTCCTTCATGTATTCGGGGGTGATGACGCCGGCTTCGACACGGCCGGGGAATTCACGCAGCTCGGAAGAGCAGAACAGCGGGTTGCCGCCCACGTTGCCGGGCAGCATCGGGCCGCCGGGAACGATGACGGTGGGAATGTTGAGGCGGGCTGCCGCCATGATCATGCCGGGGATGATCTTATCACAGCCGCCCAGCAGCACCATGGCGTCAAAGTGATGCGCCTCGACCACCATTTCAATGCTGTCGCAGATCAGGTCACGGCTGGCCAGCGGATAACGCATACCCTTGTGACCCTGGCACAGACCGTCGCAGATGGCAATGGTCTCGCTGCGTCTGGGCACACCGCCGGCCTCGTAAATGCCGCGGCAAACGCACTCGGCCAGCTCCTCCAGATGGGTATGACCGGGCACCATCTCGCTGAAAGAACCGATGACGGCAACGAAGGGCTTTTTCATGTCCTCTTCGTCCATGCCGGTGGCATACAGCAGGGCGCGCTGGCCGCTGCGGGCGATGCCGTTGGTCAATTCAGAAGATCTCAGCTCGGGATCCTTGAAAATAAATTTGTCCTCGAAGTTCATGGGGGCATCCTCCTTTTTAATCATCGGCTGCGCTCCCATATCCTCCGGGGACATGTTTGCCACACCGGTTTATTTGTCAAAACCGGTTCTCATATTCGGTTGTAGTATGGGAATCGGTTTCCCAACAAGATTATATTAGCATACTCCCGAAAAGATTGCAACACAAATTCGGGTAAAAATGCCATTTTCTGCAAATTTTTTACCATACCGTGCAGGCAGACACAAAAATGCCCGGCAGGCATCGCAACCCGCCGGGCGCTTGTGTGTTTTGTTGGACCGATTACTTGAGCAGCTCGGTCAGGCTGTTCATGGCGGCGATTTCGGCGTTGAGCTCGGTGCCCAGCAGCGCCAGCTGCGCGGCACGCTCGGCGGTGTACACCGCCAGCTCATCGGCAAAGTCCGCGGCTTCCTCTTCCGCCTTCATCAGCAGGGAGCAGGTCGCCGGCCAGGTGTTGGCATAGACATAGCCCTTCTCCTTGCCCCACAGCTGGGCGTTGCCGCGGGCGGCATCGGCATGCAGCGCCAGACAATCGGCAGCTTCGGGGGTGAAGATGTAGTAGGCATACTCCGCCAGGGCGTTCAGACCCCAAGCCAGATCGAGGGCGCCGTTCTCTTCATCATTGAACAGCTCGCCTTTTTCCAGTGCGGCAATGATGTCGTCCAGCAGGCAGAGGTTATCCTGATAGCCCATGTGGCGCTGCACCACATCGCTGGAGAACTCGATGCGGATGAACTCATCCTGCACCATCTTGAAGGCCGCCAGGGTGGTCTTGTTCAGCAGCACGCCCTCGGCACGGATGGCATCCTTTTCCTCCTGCGTGGCAGCGGCGGCATAGCGGGCGTTGACATCGGCAATGCGGGCATTGTGCTGCTCGCAGGCGGCGTTCAGGGCGTCCATGGCAGCCGCGTAGGCTTCCACATCCACGCCGGCTTCCTCGGCATAACTGGTATCAAAGGCATCGGCAAGGTCGGCGCAGGACTGGGTCAGGTCAAGGCACAGGGCGGGCTGGGCATCGATGGAGAGCAGAATGGTGCCGAACACGGCGATGTTGTTGAACATGGTGTTCTCATCGTAGGTGGTCACATCATCGCTCTGGGTGTGATAGTGCAGCTGGCTCCAGCCGTAGGTATCGGCGGGACGCAGTTCACCGGCACAGGTATCGGTCACGTTGATGAAGTAAGGCACACCGGCATTGCGGTAGGAAATGCCGTCCTCCATGGTGGTGGTATCAAAGGTGACGGGGTTGACACCGGTGCGGCCCTGCACGGTGAAGGCGTTGTTTTCCACCATTTCGGCCACCAGGGTACGGTACTCGGGCACGCAGCTGACAGCAAACTCATTGTTGCCGTCATCAAAGGCGCACAGTTCAAAGTTGAACAGGGCAATGGTCTTTTCCGCCCACTCGGGATGCACGGTATTGATCAGCTCCCAGGCACCGCGGGTCCAGTCAAACTCGGTACCGCTGATGCCCCACTCTTCGGCGCCGTGGGCAATGATCAGCACGTCGTTTTCGGGCTGCACCTTGCTGTCGATGATGCCCTTGCCGATGGCCATGGCGCAGGCGATGGCGGAGCAGTCATCCTGGAAGCCCTCAAAGTACATATCATAGTGACCGGACACGATCATCTGCTGCTCGGAGGAGCGGCCGGGGATGCGGCCCACCACGTCATAGCTGACGCCGGTGCCGATCTCCATCACGCTGTCCACGATGAGGGTGCACTGATTGTGACCCTCGGCAATGGCGTTGATGAGGGTATCGCCCATGGCCTTGGTGACGATCACGGTGGGCATCAGGTCCTCACAGCACACGTCCTGGATCTGATACACATCATCGCTCCAGCGGCCATAGCCGTCGATGTCATAGCTGACCACGGCGGCAGCACCCTGCACATAGGCTTCGGCAATGTACTGACCGATCCAGGCTTCGTTCCACTGGTCCACGCCGATGAGCACGATCTTGCCGGCAACATCCTTGTCCTCGTAGTCATAGGCAAAGCCGGTGCCGCAGTCAACGATCTCGGCGGTGATGCCCTCGGCAGAGGTGCCGTTGAGCATGTAGGAGACGGGCATCAGATCGATATCGGTGCCCTCGATGGTCAGGGAAGCGCCGTTGAACTGCCACTTATCGACAGTCACGGGAATCAGTTCCACATCCTGCAGACCGATGGCACGCATTTCCTCGGCAATGAACTCGGCGGCACGATGCTCGGCATCGGAACCGGCGGTACGGAAGCCCAGGCTGTTATCCTGCAGGGACTTGTCGGTGGAAAGCTTCACCGCCAGCTCATAGGCATAGTTGACATCCATGGCGTTCAGGTACGCCTGAACAGCATCGGCAGACTCTTCGGCGCCGGCAAAGGAGACGGCGCTGAGCATCATCAGGACCGCCAGAAACAGGGAAACGATCTTCTTCATGAGATATTTCCTCCTCTTTGAGTTTGCCGCAGGCTGGATGGGTAAAGAAAAAAGTGATGTGCTTAGCACACATCACCCCGAAAGCTTATAGCAATCGAGACAAGGATAGGTTGTCAGAGTCTATACAGTAATCGACTTACTTTTACTACTCTTATTGACCATTTCACTCGGATGTGTGAAACTTGGCTTTTAACCAAATCAATGAGATAGCAGCGAAAGCTGCGTGCGAGTTTATACCCCGCATCGGCATTGGACCCGGCTGTCCGTCCGGCCTTATGTCCCTTCCTTTCGAAAGAAACAGGTCCTGTCTCTTACCCGGAATGACCCTTCTCATTCCTTATCTGCGACGCGAAAAATTATATGCGATATGTTGCCTTGTGTCAACAGCGAAAACACATAAAATTCAAGAGGATTTTAAGAAAGCGCAATGTCAAACGTGACCGCGGCAAAATCCGCCGTCAGCACAGCGCTGTACGCCCCGTTTTTGCGGCTGATGCGCAGCGTATGACGATCCGCCAGCTCGGCACGGACAGAGGCATCTTCCGCAAAGGCGGGATGGGAGGCGCGCAGGCGCAGCAGGTCCAGCTGTTTTTTTACGACCGTACGATTCAGCCGCTCCGCCGCCTCCGCCTCGTCAAGGGCACGGCGGTTGATCTCACGGGCATCCGCCAGAGGATCGCGTTCAAAGACCGTAAGATCGTTGGTGTCCGCCAGCAGATCGCCGTACCACACCTGCGGCACGCCGGGCATGAACAGCTGCACCGCACGGCAAAGCAGCAGTGCCGCCTCGCTCTCCCCCAGCGCGCTGAAATAGGTACCGCACATCTGATAGACCTCGTCCTTTTCGCCGTGGATCCATTTGGCGCGGCAGCCCTGTTCTTCCAGAGCAGTGACCAGAACATCGATGCGGTCATCGGGCAGCAGACCCCGCAGGTCGCGGATGGGAATGCCGTCATGACAGCCCAGCATGTTGACGGTACGGTAGCCGTTTTCGATCTGTTCCGTCGCCCAGCGGCAAAGGTAGGCGGCATCCTGCTGCTGCAGCGCGTCCAGCAGCAGTCCGGGCAGGAAATAATCATAGGTGCGGCAGCCGCGTGCCGCGATGCGGGCATAGGCACCGGCACGGTAAGGCATGTGCACCTCGGGCAGTACCGCCAGACCATGAGCGGATGCCATTTCCTTCAGCTTTTCCAGCAGGTCCCACGTTTCGGGCTCGTTGAGCACGTTGGTGCGGCCGCTTTCCTTGTGCAGGCGGGTGAAGGCATCCAGACGCACCATGCCCGCACCGTACTTTTTGAGCTGACCCATCGTTTCATCATACCACTGCCACACGAGGGGGCTGCGGGCGTTCACATCCATTTGTCCCATGTATTTGCGGTGACTCTGCAGCCACGCGATGGTCTGTTCACGATAGGCTTCCAGCCCTGTGAAATCCATTTTTGCGGGCACGATACCGTTTTGCACCTGCTCCGCGACCGTTTCAGCCAAGCGGCAGGCGGCGGCATACTGACCGCCGGTGATATCCAGCAGGTCCAGCGCGTCGGGAGTGGGATAGATGACCTGCTGATAGAAGGTGTTCCAGAAGGGCACCTCGCTGCCATCAGGCAGACGGACCATCAGGATGGGCAAGCTCTTTTTGCGCAGGTTGGCCGTCAAAAAGCAATCGGGACGGGGCTTGATATATCCCTCCTCCGTCATCTCGCCGCAGCCCTGCCAGAAGCGGTTCCAGTCGATGAAAAAGTCACGGTATTTGGAATGGTCGCCGTTTTTGAGGATGTCCCTGAACTGCGGGGACAGCACGGACAGGTGGTTGAGGATGAGGTCAAAGGTCAGGTCGATCCCCAAAGAGCGCAGCACCTCAAGGTCTTCCGCCTTCGCCAGCTGATCGCACAGGTCGTAAGAAATGACGGAGAAGCCGCCGTCCAGATCGGTATTGAACACCGTAGGCAGGATGTAGAAGGAGCCAAAGACCTCCTTCACCTCCGGCAGGGACAAAAAGCGCGTCATGGCATTCAGATTGCTGCCGATGGAATTGGGATACGCGTTGAACATGGCTCCCTGTTTCATGCTGCGGTCTTCCTTTCTGCGTCACAAGGTCAGGCGGATATGCACTTCCGCCCCACGGTCCACAAAGCGTTCGGTGACATAGGCATCCGTCACCGTATCGTTTTCATCCAGAAGGTGCCGTACTTCCTCCACGGGATAGGCACGGATATGATCCTTTTCGATCGTCAGCTCCAGCGGCAGCGACAGGCAGCCAATGCATTTTTCCGGTTGATATTTCCAGCCGCTGATCCACGAGATGAGAATGAGCCTGCCTTTTTTATCGCGGAAGATCTGCCCGGCGTACTCATCCGGTCCCTTCTGGAAGCGGGACATCAGGCGGGGCGTGAAGCCGCGTCCGTCAAAATCGCCCGCCATCACCTCAAAATACAAAGGCGCATTCTTGGGGCGTACCGATACGGCAATGAGGCAGCCATCCTCCGTCGGCACCATGGAGGGGCATTCGCAGCTGTCGGTGCCGGGATAATCCCGCAATACGCTGACATAGCGCCAATGCAGCAGGTCATCGCTTTGATACAAAAGCAGGTTGCCGCCGCTTCCGTCGGGATAAGCCGAGCCGATGAGCATATAGTACGACCCCCGATATTCGCATACGGCGGGATCACGGAAATCAGCACTGCCCTGCGGCGGATAATCGCGGAGAATGGGGTTGCCCGCGTATTTTTCAAAGGTCACACCGTCATGGGAGATCGAAACGCTGATGGTCTGCCGTCCCTCCGCATCCGCGGAAGTATAGAAAGCATAGAGCACGCCGTCCTTTTCGATGGCTGTGCCGCTCCACACGCCGCCGATATCATAATCGCGGTCATTCACGATGGCGGGCGTTTTTTCTTCCCAATGGAGAAAATCCCGCGTGACCGCATGACCCCACACCAAAGCCGGCGGGCGTTCGCTTGTCGGTGTATGCTGATAAAACACATGATACTGCCCATGAAAATCGATCAGACCGTTGGGATCGTTGATCCAGCCGCGGGCGGGATGATAGTGCCATTTCAATTCGGCATTGGAATGCATGATTTTCTCCATTTCTTTTGGGATAGGAGCTGTTTTTGTCACCTTCATTATATGCGGTATGTCTTTTGCGCGCAAGGGCAAAATAGTGGACGAATATCAACGGAAGTTAACACTCATCCGTTGGATTTGTGGTATAATGGTTCCTGCCCCGAAAGGGCTTGATATAGATTGGAGGGTTATTTATGTCCGAAAACAGAAAAGGCAATATTTCCATCCATGCGCAGAATATCATGCCGGTCATCAAGCGCTGGCTGTATTCTGACCAGGATATTTTCATCCGTGAGCTGGTCGCCAATGGCTGCGACGCCGTGACCAAGTTCCGCATGACGGGCACCCCTGTCGAAGAGGAGCTGAAGGTGACTGTGACCGTGGACAAGGACGCGGGCGAACTGCGCTTTGAGGACAACGGCATCGGCATGAGCGCCGACGAAGTGGAAAAGTACATCAATCAGGTGGCTTTCTCTGGTGCGGAGGAGTTTTTGAAGAATTATCAGGGCAATGAGGATGGCGGCATCATCGGTCATTTCGGTCTGGGCTTCTATTCTGCCTTCATGCCTGCCGACAAGGTGACCATCGACACACAGTCCTGGCAGGCGAACGAGGCTGCCGTGCGCTGGGAAAGCGCCGATGGCATGGCTTACGAGATGAGCGAAAGCAAAAAAACGGGCCGCGGCACCGTCATTACCCTGCACATCAACGAGGAGTCCAAGGAATTCCTGGAGGGCTACCGTGTGCGCGAGGTGCTGGACCGCTACTGCGGCTACATGGCGGTACCCATCTATCTGGTGGATGTGAAGGAGGAAGCCCTCAAGGCGGAAGAAGCTGCCAAAAAGGCTGCTGAAGCGAAGGACGGCGAAGAAGTCAAGGAGCCTGCTGCCCCCGCGCCCATCAATGATACACATCCGTTGTGGCTCAAGGCACCCAAGGACTGCACCGAGGATGAGTACAAGGATGCCTACCGCAAGCTGTTCAACACCTTTGAGGAGCCGCTGTTCTGGATCCATCTGAATGTGGATTATCCCTTCAACCTGAAGGGCATTCTCTACTTCCCCCGCATCCGCAAGGACTTTGGCGGTCAGGAAGGACAGATCAAGCTGTTCAACCGTCAGGTGTTTGTGGCGGACAACATCAAGGAGATCATTCCCGAGTTTTTGCTGCTGCTGCGCGGCGTGCTGGACTGCCCCGACCTGCCGCTGAACGTCAGCCGCTCCTTCCTGCAGAATGACGGCTATGTCAAAAAGCTGTCTGCCCACATCACCAAGAAGGTGGCGGACAAGCTGAACGCGCTGATGAACACCGA
>JAKSQG010000073.1 GCA_024404275.1 Clostridia bacterium
CTGCTGAGCGATCACGAAGAGCATCAGCTGGGTGAAGACGGCGTTTGCCCGTGCGGCTGGTTTGAGCATGTGCATGTGCGGGAAGCACGCAACACGGGTGATGAAGATACCCATAACATCTACTGCGCATCGTGCGGCGCATTCCTTGTCGGCGGTGTGAGCCATGAGTTTGACGAGAACGGTGTGTGTACGGAGTGCGGCTACAGCGATGCACCGGTGCATACGCATGTTGAAGAAGTTCGTCAGCTGGATGACGCCGATTGCCATTTCTATTACTGCAGTGAATGCGGAGAATTCCTCTATGATGAGGAACATACCTTTGAAGGCACTGTGTGCACGGTGTGCGGCTACAATAACTGTGAACATACGGTGTTGGACCAGATGAGCGACCTTGAAAACCACTGGTTCCAGTGCGAGGAATGCGGCGAGAAGTTTAACATCGAGCCTCATACAGTGGAAGATTTTGTGTGCACGGTGTGCTATCAGCTCGTTTGTACGCACGAATATCCCACGGAATGCTATCCCAACGGCGATGAGCCGCAGCATACGATCTGTTGTACCAACTGCAACTATGTGATCGGTTATGGAGATCATTTGATGGGTGCGGACGGTGTTTGCATTGCTTGCGGCTGGTTTGAACATGAGCATGAAATTTATGCGACCGACGGCACTGATGACGGCCATCTGCTGTATTGCCGCATCTGCGAAATTTGCTTTGGTGAGGAATACCATACGCTGGATGATGATGGCGTGTGCACGGAGTGCGGCTGGAGCAGTGAGAACGAGTGTGCCCATGACGGCGAAAAGGAGTACTGGAACGCCGGCGATGAAGGCACGCATTATGTGGGCTGCGCCATCTGCGGCGAGCTGCTGAGCGATCACGAAGAGCATCAGCTGGGTGAAGACGGCGTTTGCCCGTGCGGCTGGTATGAGCATGAGCATGTAAGTGGAGCGCGCAACAACGGTGATGAAGAGGTCCATAGCGTATACTGCTCGCTGTGCGGCGCGTTCCTGTACGGCGGTGAACCCCATCAGCTGGACGCTGACGGCGTTTGCGAAAAGTGCGGCTGGTTTGCCCATGAGCACGAGAGTGAAGCGAGAGACGAGGGCGCCTTTGATAAGCACGGTTTGTACTGCACCATCTGCGGAGTATTCATTGGTGCTGAGGAGCATACGTTTGACGCTGATAGCGTGTGCACGGAGTGCGGCTGGTACTACTGCCCTCATGAGGAGGGTCTGGTCGAGTACGAAGTGCGCGATATCGGCGACGATGTGTATCATGAGCGGTACTGCCCCGAGTGCGGACGGGGTGTGGAGCAGGAGAAGCATACGCTGAATGCCAAGGGCGTGTGCGAGAAGTGCGGCTATACCTCTGAAACGCACGAAGAAGAAAACGATAAGCCCGATCCCAAGCCTGAACAGCCCGTGACGGAGCCCGCTGTGACGGAAGAGGAATACGAGATCATTGACACCGAAACGCTGACCGAAAGCGTGGAGGAGCTGATCGGCATCACCGAAGAGGAGACCGAGAACGCGGATGTGACGGTGGAGATCGTGAACGTTGCCGCGGTGCTGGATGCCGAGGAGATGGAAGCGCTGTCTGAACTTTCCGCGACCGAACAGGTGCTGACGGTGCTGTCTGTGCTGGGCATTGAGGACGCGATGGACGAGGAGCTGGCGGAGAGCGGCATTGTGCTCTCTGAAGAAGCGACCGCCCTCAAGGAGGCTGTGCTGAGCCGCATTGCCGCCATGACCGAAGAGGAGCAGGAAGCCTTCTGGCAGGGCATTGCCGAGGCGTTTGCGACCCGCGTGATCGTGGTGGACGGCGAAGAGGTGGAGGTCATCGTGGTGGAACTGAAGGTCGTCCGCGATGGCGTTGAGAGCGTCAGCAGCTTTGGTCTGCTGCGTACCGCCGATGGCGTGAAGCTGATCCGCTTCTGATAATCGTAAAAACTAAAAACGCTCCCCCGAAGGAAACTTCGGGGGAGTTTTTTGATGTCGGGGAAAAGATGAATTGTAAACAAATGCGCGGAGGGGTTGACGGATGGAGTAGACACGTGTATACTCATGAATGTAGACAGCTGTTTACTATCCGAAAAGGAGGACGATATTATGCCGATTCAATGTACCGAAGCCGAATGGAAGATCATGGAGGTGCTGTGGGACCGCTCCCCGCGTACCATTGCCGAAATTACGAAAGCGCTGGAGCCTAAGACGGGCTGGAGCCGCCACGTGGTCATCACGCTGCTCAAACGCATGGAGGAGAAGGGCACCGTTGCGGTGGATGAAAGCGGTTCCGCCAAACGGTATACGCCCAAGGTATCGCAGCAGAAAGCCAACACCGAGGAGACGGGCAAATTCCTCTCCCATGTGTTCAAGGGGGATGTGAGCCTGCTCATCAACCATCTGGTGGATTCCGACCGCATCACGGCGGATGACCTGCAGGAGATCATCGATGCCATGCGCAAGGCGGGCAAATGACAGCGGCAGATACGGGAGGATAGAAACATGCGTACTGCAATCCTACATAACTTTTTGATCGAAGCGACGATGATGGCCAGCATTGCCATCATATTGATGATGATTTTGCGCAAAACGCTGCGCAGACCGCTTGGCAACAACGCCCTGTGCTTTGGCTGGGGATTGGTGGCGGCGCGGCTGCTGCTGCCCATCAGCCTTTACAATCCGCTGATCCACAACATCCGTTCTCCCTTCGCGGTGGACGCGGCCATCCGCCCCATCGCGGGGCAGGTGCTGGTGCGCACACGGGACGCGATCGACGGGGCGAACCTGCTGCTGTGGCGTTCGGGCAGCCGTCTGGGCACCGAGGTGACAGAGAGGCTGATCAGCAGCATTGATTACGGTACGGCGGGTACGAGGCTGATGCAGCTCTACTTCATCGGCGCGGCGTTGGTATTGGGGTGGTTCATTTTCAGCAATGTGCGTTTCAGGCTGAAGCTGCGGGCGGGGCAGATCGAACCCATCTCCGGCAAGCTGCTGGCGCAATATGAAGCCCTGTGCAAGGAGCGCGGAGTCAAGCCTGTGCCCGTCATTTTTACCGATCCGCTGCCCAGTGCCTGTCTGGTGGGCGTCCTTCGTCCCTATATCGCGCTGCCGCTGACGGCGAGCCCGGCGGACGCCATCCATGTGCTGACGCATGAGGTGTGCCATCTGAAGAATCACGATCCTTTGTGGAGCCTGCTTCGTCTGGCTTGCTGCGTGGTGCACTGGTTCAATCCGCTGGTGTGGATCGCGGCGAACATGAGCCGCACGGACGCGGAGCTGAGGTGCGATGATCGCGTGGTGCGCCCCATGAACATGGAGCAGAAGACTGCTTATGCCAATGTGCTGGTGCTGGCGGCGGCGCGCAGAAACGCCCCCGGGGTGGCGGTGCTGGCGACCGGCATGACGATGACGGGCAGAAGGCTCAAGACCCGTGTGCTGACCGTGCTGAAGGGGCGGCAGCCGCTTCGCTGGCTGAGCGTGCTGTTTGTTGTGCTGGCCTCGATGTGCCTGGTAGGCGCGTTTGCCACCTCGGAGCTGCCCGGAACGGTGTGGGAAAACAATCGCCCCGAGGTCCCGGCGCGCCATGTGACGGATGGAATTGAGGGCAAGGTGGAGCTTTTGAGGAGGGACGAAGCGGAAGCCTATGCCGCCCATCTGTGGCGGGAGGTGCTGGGCGGCGGCGTCTCGATGATGAGCAGCCGTCTGTTTGAGGGCGACTGGTTTGTGGAGGGAACAGAGAACGGGACCGGCCGTCAATGGTACATGAAGCTGACGGAAAGCGGCCTTGTGGTGGATTTCGGCACCCACTATTTTGACGAGGAGATCAGCGACGTGCCGGTGGAGGAATATGACCGCTACCGCGAAGCGGCGGTGGACGCCGCGGCGTTTTTGAAACAGAAGACGGACCTGCTGACCCCCGGTATGGATACCGTGACGGAGGGAACGGTGCTGACGGGCATTGTCCTGAGCGGGGATGTGATCTATTTCCACTTTAACCTGATGCCTGTGGATAAGACCTGTGACACTGTGAGTGCGACGGTGCGGAAGACGCCCGACGGGGCAATGGAGCTTGTGCTGTTTGTGGCACAGGGCAACGGCTGAACGCGGAGGCGAATATGGAACTGACGGCAAGCTTTGCCGCGGCGCGAACGATGTCGGCAGAGGAAAAAAAGGCGATGTTGTGCTGCTGGTATGAAGAATACGGCACGATGATCCTGCGCACCTGCTGCCTGTATCTGGGCAGCCGGGCGGACGCGGAGGACGCCATGCAGGAGACGATGCTGAAGGCGTGGCGGTACATGGAACGCTTTTGCGCCCGCGAAGGGGGCTATGCAAAGGCGTGGCTGATGCGCATTGCCCTGAACACCTGCCGGGATATGCTGCGTGCCGCCCGGCGGAGGCAGCAGGCTGCGCTGTCGGAAATGGAAGAAATATGCGCGGAAAACGGTGTATCGGACGGCGGATGCGAGCTGCTGCGGGAGGTGACGATGCTGCCGCCTTCCTACAAAGAGGCGGTGCTGCTCTATTATTATCACGGCATGACCACGGCGGAAGCGGCCCGGGTGCTGCGTGTATCCGGCTCGACCGTTTCCCGAAGGCTGAATGCGGCCGTGAGGATGCTGAAGGAAAAAACGGAGGCTTAATATGAAACGATTATGCACGGCATTGCTTTGCGTGCTGCTGATGCTGTCGGCGGCGAAGGCGGAGAGATTTGACCCGGCTGTATTTGCACGGATGGCGTTGACCGAGATGTACGGCTATACCGACCGGGAAGCCCAAAGCTTTGTGATGCAGGATGACGGCGCGGGTACGCTGCTGTTTTATGACGCGGAGCATCCTTCGTGGGTCTATACGCTGACCTATGACGAGGCGACCTGGCGGGGGATGACATCGCCGTTCAAAACGCAGTACGAAGCCTATCCCGGTGAAAACGCGGTGCGGGAGGTGCTGCGCCGGGCCAAGGAGAACCGCTGGTTTGAAAGCGGAACGGAAAAGGACCGGGCAGCGCTGCAAAACTGCATGAGCGAGGTGAACGGCATCTGGATCGGCCCTGCTTTTGAGACGGTGCTGGCGGATGACAACGCGGAGGCGGCGGAGATTGTGAAAGCCTTCTTTGTGAACTGCTACGGAACCGAAAACGGCTGGCCGGCGGCACTGACCGAATGGTGCGGCGCGGTGCAGGCGGAGTACCGGTTTGAGGCGGACAGCACGGAAAAAGCCCCCGAAGCGGACATCCGGCGCTACACGGAGGAGCATGGACAGTATCTGCCTGCGGCGGAGGTGACTGAGTTCAAGGGGGAAGTGCCGGAAGAACTGACCGCGGTGTTCGCGGCTGAGCCGCACCTTGCGGGCTGGACCTGCCTGTGCGGGGCGATGAAGCAGGAGACAAGGCAAAACGACATCGGGGCGACGGGTCTGGCGGTGTTTGAAAAGGACGGAGAACGCATTCTGGTGGCGATGGACTGCCTGAAGGGGGCGTGGAACCTTTGGACGCTGGGCCCGGGCGCGGTAGAACAGAACGCGGAAACGGAGATATCGCTTTTGGGCGACAATGTCTATGGGCCGCATTTTCTGCTGCGCTATGACGGGGCAGAGGGCGTGCGTGTACTGCGTGTGATGCTGAGCGTGCTGCTGAACACCCCGAAAGAGGACCTGTGCGGACACTCGGCCCTGTGCTCGGTGGAAGGCTATGAGTTTGTATCGGCCGACAGGCAGGAAAAGGTGCGCTTGTGGGTGGACTGGAACGATGGGGTTTGGCACTATATGGAGCGGGGAAAGGACGGCGTGCGTACGGCGTCCCTGCGGGTGAATTATTCCCGCTGGCTGGGCGTGTGCGACTGGGCGGATTTTCCCGATACGATCGTCAAGGCGCAGGGCATGCCGGAGGCGCTGCCCGAGGGGTGTGTGCTGACGGCGGGGGTGCATCTGAGAAAGGATCATTCCAGCCGCTCCAAAGACCTTGGCATGCTCAAAGACGCCACCGTGATCCGTATGCTGGAAAGGGTCAAGGGCGATCCGTTTGACTGGGTGAAGACGAGCCTTGGCGGACTGGCCGGCTATGTGGCCATCAATTATACCAGCGCGGGCAGCGACAGCCTTTGCGTGGGGCGGGAATACCCGATGCCGGTAGCGGTGTGCCTGAAAAACGTGGAACTGAAAAAGAGCACAGGCTGGTTTGGAAAAACCGCGGCAGAGCTGGCGGCGGGAACGAAGATGCACGTCATTCTGGAAGAGGGCGACTGGCTGTATGTGGTGGTGCCCCGCGGCGACATCGGCTGGCTGATGGATGTGGACGGCACCTATGGCTATGTGCGGCGGAGCGACGTCAGGGTCGCCGCGATGGAAGCCTGCCTGGATTGGGAGTGAGAATGAATGAAACGGGGAATGTTTGTTTTGCTGACGGCGCTGATTTGCCTGACCATCGGCATGGCGTGCGCTGAGAATGATTATGCCGCGTATGAGCTGCAATGGGGTGATGCATTTGCCGTGCAAGCCCCTGATGCGATATTGGACAACGGCGACATGCTCTTTCGGGCATGGGCAGACCGTGAGGGCACGGTGGATGAGACCCATCCGTGGCATCTGGTGTGGATGCGGGACGGAAAGATCTATCGGGATGTGGCCTATCGGAATAACACGCGGTATCCGTGGAGCGTTTCCCGATTTGCGGTCAGCCGGGACAATGAATGCTATGTCATCCTGCCCGCGGCAGAGGATGTGAACGGAGCGAAAGCCCTTGACCCCGGCTATGTGCAGGGGGCGGAGGTGTATCACTGGACGGAGAACGGTCTGGAACGGACAGCCGTCCTTCCCGGTCTGTGGAGAGATACGGACATACGCGTCATTAGGGGCGGTTTTGCCCTGTGGGACCGGCAAAGCGGTCGGATGACGGTGCATACCTGTGATGGGACTCTGACGGCGGAATACCCCTTGGAGACCTATGAAGACGGCGATTTTGTGAGCTTTGCCGGGGAGATGGACGGCGTGCAGCTGGCGGTTTTTCGTACCTCCCGCTATCAGGGGGCAAAAGTCACCAGTCGTGTGTACGCTGTTCGGGATGGAAAAATCCTTTGGCAAAAGGATTATCGCGTCATGACGTATGCGCATGTGCCGGGGGATGGGTATCTGTACGTCAGTTGGTATGATAATGGCAAAAGCTACAGCTCTGTGCATTTTGACCGCCTGGATGAAAGCGGCAGGGTGCTGCTGGGCAGGACGATTTCGGCAGACAAGCAGGTGCTGGTTTGTGCCCTCCGCACCGACCCGCAGAAGGGCAGATTGCAGTTGTATGGCCGCGGCGTGTCCCGCTCCCGGGAGGAATACAACGCCTTTGTGATGACGTTGGATGAGACGATGCGGGAGAGCGCACTTCAGGTTTGCACGTTCAACTATCATCGGGATACAGAGTTCAGCGTGATGCCTCTACCGGAGGGCGGATTTGCGGTGTTCAGCAACGGCACATACTGGGACGATGCCGAGCGGGAACCCGGCGAAAAGATGCCGGCGTCGGGCATGCCGGTGGTGGTGCCTATGGAGGTGCTGCAGGAAACGAATCGTCACGGAATCACACTGAAATAACAAAAAAGGAGCCGGGAAAAGGGAATTTCCCGGTTCTTTTGCTGTTCAGGCAATGACCTGATACCGCAGGCGAAGGTAGGAGTTTTGAAGCGGTGTGCAGTCGATGAGCTTCAGCACACCGAGGGCGGACAGGTCGGTGGGGCTGGTCAGCGCGTCGCCGTCGATAAGGGTGGGGGTGTTTTTGCCGCCGGCAAGGACGGGGGCAATGATGAGATCGACATAATCGATCAGCTTTTGACGCAGCAGCAGACCGTTGACCGTGCCGCCTGATTGCAGGGTGAGGCGTTCGCAGCCGAATTCCGTTTTGAGGCGGCGGAGGGCGATTTGCAGGGAAGCTTCCTGCAGGATGTGCAGGTTGTTTTCGTGTACGCCGAAGGCGGGGTGCTGCGGGTTGGATGTGATGAGCACAAACCGCTGCGAGCGGGCGCAGAAATAACGGATGCCGTGCTCCGTCAGGTGGTGGTTGTCGAGCAGCACAAAGGAGACGAGGGTCTTTTGCGGCAGCGGCAGCGTGTTGACGCCCATCTTTTGCTGCACCCGCCCCGTGTTGAAGGACCACAGGTCGGTGGTCTGCTCAATGTCGTAGTACTGCGGCAGCCCTTCCCTGACGCCGTCGATGAGCGGCAGGTCCCTGTCGAAGTCAAGGTCGTCTGAAGCGCCGGTGCTGATCTTGCCGTCGGCGGACATGAGCATGAAAAGCGTGGTGACAGGCCTGACCATGCGTTTTTCCCTCCTGTTTTTGGGGCTGCCCCCGGGTCGTTTTGGGTGTGTTCCCCGGCTCAAAATGGATCGTTTTTGATGCGATTTTGTGCTGTTTTACAGCCCCTGCCGCTGCATGAAGGCGTCCAGCTGACGCTGGCTGCGGAGGACGACGGTCTTGTCCGCGTACTGCGTGCGGACGCGTCTGAACATCCCGCGGGTGGACTTGGAGCGACCCTTCCACAGGATCCATTTGACAAATTCTCCGTCCATTTTTTCTTTGCAGCCCTTGGCCATGGCAGGGCGGGTCTTTCCCCGGTAGGTGCGGTAGCGGCGG
>JAKSQG010000074.1 GCA_024404275.1 Clostridia bacterium
GCGGAGCTGGTGACCGGCATGGACCTGGGCATCAGCAAGGCGGACGCGCTGGAAATGGGTCTGTCTGCCATGAACCACGCCATGGTGCTGACCGGTGTCAACATGAAGGACGGCAAGCCCGACCGCTGGCGCATTGAAAACAGCTGGGGCGATGAGAAGGGCCAGAAGGGCTACTACATCTGCTCTGACGACTGGTTCAACCAGTATGTGTATCAGGCGGCTGTTGAAAGGGAATACCTGGGCGACCTGGCCAAATATGCCGATGAAACGCCTGTGGAGCTGGCTCCCTGGGACCCCATGGGCACGCTGGCCGACTGACCCTGAAGGCTATAAAAAGGGGCTTCCGCCGTCGCGGAGGCCTCTTCTTTGTGCGGTTGACAGGTTGCGCCGCACAACATATAATAGCAGCGGAACAACAGGAAAGCGAAGGAAAAAACCATGAGAATCGTGATCAAAATCGGCACCTCGACCCTGACCCACAAGACGGGGCATCTCAATATCCGTCAGGTGGAAAAGCTGTGCAAGGTTGTCAGTGACCTGAAAAACGCGGGGCATGAACCGGTGCTGGTCTCCTCCGGCGCCATCGGCATGGGCGTGGGCAAGCTGTCGCTGCCGGGTCGCCCCTCCGATATGCCCACCAAACAGGCGGCGGCGGCCGTGGGTCAGTGCGAGCTGATGTATATTTATGATAAACAGTTTTCGGAATACAACCATGTGGTGGCGCAGATTTTGCTGACGGGCGATGACCTCGATCATGAGGATCGCCGACAGAACTTTGAGAACACCCTGTTCCGCCTGCTGGAGCTGGGGGCGCTGCCCATCGTGAACGAAAATGATACCATTGCCACGCATGAAATTGCCGTGGGCGATAACGACACGCTGGGCGCCATCGTGGCGGCTTGCGTCAGGGCGGACCTGCTGGTGCTGCTCAGTGATATCGACGGGCTGTACACCGCCGATCCCCGCAAGGATGTCGGGGCGAAGCTGATCCCTGTGGTGGAAGAGGTGACCCCGGAGATTCAGGCGCTGGCGGGCGGCAAGGGCTCGGCACTCGGCACGGGCGGTATGCAGACCAAGCTGCGCGCCGCGGAGATCGCCGGTGCGGCGGGGGTGGATATGATCATCACCAACGGCACGCGTCCCGAGGACCTGTATGATATCGTGGAGGGCCGTCCTGTGGGAACCCTCTTCAAAGGGAGCAAAAACAAATGACCACGCTGGAAATTTTGAAAAGTGCCCGCGCTGTGCGGGGCATTGCCGCGGGGCTGGATACCGAGCGGAAAAATCAGGCTTTGGAGGCCATGGCGGCGGCGCTGGAGAGAGAAACGGCGCAGATCCTTGCTGCCAATATGCAGGATGTGACGGCGGCGCAGGGCACCATGAGCGCATCGCTGCTCGATCGTCTGCAATTGAATGAAAGCCGCATTAAAGCCATGGCGGAGGGCATCCGTCAGGTAGCGGCGCTGCCTGACCCGGTCGGCAAGGCGGTGACACGCACGGTACGCCCCAACGGTCTGGTCATTGAAAAGCGTCTGGTGCCGATGGGCGTGACGGCGGTCATTTATGAAAGCCGCCCCAACGTGACATCCGATGCCGCGGCGCTGGCGCTCAAGAGCGGCAACGTGTGCGTGCTGCGCGGGGGCAAGGAAGCCTACCGTTCCGCCCGTGCCGTGATGAACGCCATGAAGCATGGTTTGATCGCCGTGGGTCTGCCCGACCAGCTGATCAACCTGGTGGAGGATACCACCCGCCAGTCGGCGCAGGAGCTGATGACGGCGGTGGGGCTGGTGGATGTGCTTATTCCCCGCGGCGGCGCGGGGCTCATCCGTGCCTGTGTGGACAATGCCCGTGTACCCTGCATTCAGACAGGCACCGGTATCTGCCATGTGTATGTGGACAAGACTGCCGATATCGACATGGCGCTGAACATTGTGGAAAACGCCAAGACCAGCCGCCCCGGTGTGTGCAACGCCGAAGAGGTGCTGCTGGTGGAGCGGAGCATTGCTCCCGCGTTCCTGCCGCTGCTCAAGCAGCGTCTGGTGGATGACCGTGCCGCGGCGGGCAAGGTGCCCGTGGAGCTGCGCCTCGATACCGAGGCGGCAGCCATCATTCCCGGCACGCCCGCAGGCGAAACGGATTTTGACACGGAGTTTTTGGATTATATTCTGGCGGTGCATGTGGTGGAAAACGTGGAAGAGGCGGCGGAACACATTGCCGCGCATTCCACGGGACACAGCGAATCCATCATTACCCGCAGCGAGGAGAACGCGAAGTATTTTGAAAGCGCGGTCGACTCGGCGGCGGTGTATGTCAATGCTTCCACCCGCTTTACCGACGGCGGTGAGTTTGGTCTGGGCTGCGAGATGGGCATCTCCACCCAGCGGCTGCATGCCCGCGGACCGATGGGTCTGGAGGAGCTGTGCACCTACAAATACGTCATCCGCGGTGAGGGACAGATCCGCTGACACAACAGAAAAGAGGGTAAAACCATGCGCGACGTGGAGCTGCACCGGGTCTACCGGCATTTCAAGGGCGATTATTATCTGGTGGAGGATATTTGCCGCTACTCCGAAACGGGGGAAGAGCTGGTGCTCTACCGCAAGCTGTACGGAGACGGCAGCCTGTGGGCACGCCCCAAAGAGATGTTTTTGCAGGAAGTGGACAGGGAAAAGTATCCCGACTGCCCGCAGAAGTATCGTTTTGAACTGATGGAGATCGAAAGCGTTGCGGGACACTGAAAGCAGGAGGGCAAGTACCATGGAGCATTATTCCGCCTATACGATGGACAAACTGCTGCGCCCCGAAGGATTTGAGTGCAGCTGCGGCAAGCATCATGTCGCGTCGCGGTTGAGAAAGGTCATCATCGGTGAAAAGGCAGTTTTGCAGCTGCCCGCGGCGCTCCGTGAGCTGACGGACGGCATGCCGCTGATCGTCAGCGATGAGAATACCGAAAAGGCGGCGGGCGTGCTGGTCAAGCAGACGCTGCAGAATGCCGGCATTGCCTATGAGGATTATATTCTGCGTGGCGAGATCGTGGAGCCGGATGAGCTGCGTCTGGGTCAGCTGATGATGGCATACAGCGGCAAGTGCAGCTGCATCATTGCTGTGGGTTCGGGTGTCATCAGCGACATCTGCAAGGTGTTTGCCCGCATGGCGGGCATCAGGCAGATCACGGTGGGTACGGCACCTTCCATGGACGGCTATGCCTCCACCTGTGCCTCCATGCTCATCGGCGGTCTCAAGACCAGCCTGTATGTGCAGACGCCCGATGTGATCATTGCCGATACGGATATCCTCAAAAATGCCCCCATGCGCATGATCCAGGCGGGTCTTGGGGATATGATCACCAAGTTCATCAGCCTGCCTGAATGGAAAATGGCCAACATGCTGCATGACGAATACTGGTGCGAGGAGACCTCGCAGCTGGTGGCCCGCAGCGCGGAGATGTGCTTTGAAGCGGCGCCGAAGCTGAAGGACCGCGATCCCGAGGCCATCCGTCTGCTGATCGAAGGGCTGATCCTGTCGGGCATTGGCGTCTCCTTTGTGGGTGTCAGCGGTCCGGCCTCTGGCGGGGAGCATTATGTATCCCACATCTGGGATATGCAGAACATGGAGCATCACCGCAAGCTGGAGCTGCATGGCATTCAGACAGGCGTCAACACGCTGGTCATGCTCAAAATGTACGCCCATATGAAGCAGCTGACGCCCGATGCCGAAAAGGCGAAGGCTTTTGCCGCTGACTTTGACAGGAAAAAGTGGGAAAAAGACCTGCGGCGGTTGTTTGGCGCGGGAGCGCAAAAAGCTTTGGAAAATGAAGAGAAAGCGGGCAAGCACGACCCTGCGAAGCACGCAAAGCAGCTGGAACGCATCATGGGCTGCTGGGATGAGCTGCTGGGGATGATTCAAAATATGCCCTCAGCGGAAGAGGCTGCTGCCCTGTGGGGACAGACCGGCGCCCCGACAACGCACACCGCCATCGGTTTTACCGATGAACAGCTGACCGATGCCTTTGCCATGAGCCCCGAGATCCGCGACCGCTATGTCGGCACTCGCCTGTGCTGGGACCTTGGATGGATCGAGGAAGCCAAAGGCTGGATACTGGAATAAACAAAAAAGGAAGCCTCCTGAAGGGGACTTCCTTTTTGCTTGCTTTATCAGAGCTTTTTGCGGTAGTTGCCGCCGGGCAGAATGGTGCGCACGCCGCCGGTGGGGTCGGGGACATCGCCCTTGTAGCGGGGGATGACGTGCATGTGGCAGTGGAACACGGTCTGACCGCCTGCTTCGCGGCAGTTGAGACCGATGTTATAGCCATCGGGGTGGAACTGTTCGTCCAGCAGTGCTTTGACTTCAAAGGCAAGGTGCTTCATGGCGACCAGCTCGTCATCGGTCAGGTCAAAAAAGGTTTCCGCATGGCGGCGGGGAATAATCAGCACATGCCCGCGGCTGACGGGGAAGGAATCAAAAAAGGCGATGGCCAGCTCATTTTGCAGCAGGGCTTCGCCGCTTGCGACCTTATCACAGAAAATGCAAGTGCTCATGGGAGATGCTCCTTTCATTAGAATTATCATATACCATCATCAAGCGTTTTGTCAAACAGGAGATACTTGTCAGGTTTTGATTTTTGTATTATAATGCCTTTCGCTTCGGAGGCTTTGATTGATATGAGTGAACTGTCAACACGCGGAAAGCGGCTGGAAGCACTGCGCATCGCTTTTCCGCACACCATCCCCATCATGGCGGGATATTTGTTTCTGGGTTTCGCACACGGCATCCTGATGGCACAGGACGGCTTCAGTTTTCTGTGGCCCATGGGCATGGCCGTTACGATCTTCGGCGGCTCCATGGAGTATTATGCGGCAGAAGAACTGCTGCATGTTTTTGCCCCCCTGTCGATGCTGATGATGGTGTTTATCATCCAGTCGCGGCACTTGTTTTACGGCATTGCCATGCTGGAAAAATACAAGAGCATGGGCAACAAACGTTTTTATCTGATCTTTGGCCTGACGGATGAGACCTTTTCGGTCAACAGTTCGCTGGAACTGCCCCTGACGGCAGACCGCGGCTGGGTCTACTTTTTTGTCACGCTGCTGGATCACTGCTATTGGGTAACGGGCTGCACGGTGGGCGGTTTGTTTGGTACGGTGCTGATGAACGCTATTCCCGGCATGGACCAATACACCACAGGGCTGGATTTTGTCATGACGGCGCTGTTTGCCGTGATCCTGCTGGAGCAGCTGCTGAAGGAAAAGAAGCATTACACCGCTCTGATCGGCGCGGGCGCTTCGCTGGGGTGCCTGATCGTGTTTGGCGCTTCCACCTTTATGGTGCCGGCCATGATCTGCATTCTGCTGCTGCTGACCGTGTTCCGCGGTCCTTTGGAAAAGGCAGGTGGTCTGGAATGACAGTTGCAGAACAGCTGATCACCGTAGCGCTTTGCGTTGTCGGTACCATGGCCACACGCTTTTTGCCGTTTCTTGTGTTTTCCTCCAAGCGTCCCACGCCCCGTTATGTGCAGTATCTGGGAAAGGCACTGCCCGCGGCCATTTACGCCATGCTGGTGGTTTACTGCCTGAAAAATGTCAACATCCTTGGCGGCAGTCACGGTCTGCCGGAGTTGATCGCCCTTGCGGCGGTGGTGGGGCTGCACCTGTGGAAGCGCAACACCATCCTTTCCATTGCGGTGGGTACGGTGGTTTATATGGCACTGGTGCAGTTTGTGTTTGTGTAAGATAATCAAAGACCCGGCCGGGGAAACCGGTCGGGCTTTTTTGATGGGGAGATCAAGCGGCGGGAGCGGCAATGATCTTCAGTTCTACGGTCATGTCGATGTATTCGCCTTCCGCCAGTTCACTGATGTATTCCGCGGTCAGAATGTTTTCGCTGCGGTACACCTTGACGGCAAGGACATCGCCGGCTTTGTAAGTGGAGAGCAGGTTGACCAGCTCGGTGTGGCTGGTAATGACGGTTCCATCGACTTCCACGATGATATCGCCTTCCTGAATGCCGGCGGCCTCGGCGGGAGAGCCGGCATCCACTGCCTTGACATAAGCGCCGTTGGGCAGCATGCCCTGGGCAACCGCGCTGTTGCTGGTAGACAAGGTGGTGACGGTAATGCCCATGCGGGGCTTATCGGCGGTATCAGCGGCCACGGTGTTCTTTTCGCTGCCATCGGTCGTGGTGATCTTGGCAGGGTCATACAGGCGCAGCGCTTCCTCCACAAGGGGCTTGGCAACGTTGATCGGGATGCACATGCCGATGTTGTCCACATCCGCGGAGGAATACCAGGAGGTGGTGTACTTCATGGAGGGAATACCCATCAGCTGGCCCAGCACGTTGAACATGCCGCCGCCGGAGTTGCCGCTGTTGATGGCGGCGTCCACCTGGATCATGGAGTTGCTGATCGTGGTCTTGCGTCCGTATTTATCGGTGCTGCGGGATTCCACATTGCGCTCCAGGGAGGAGACGATGCCCACGGTGGTGGAGCGGAAGAAATCAGCGCCCAGAGGGTTGCCGATCACGATGGCCCATTCACCCACCTGCAGGCTGTCGCTGTCACCCATGGGGGCGGCGGGCAGCTTGCAATCAGGGGCGAGCAGCACGGCGATGTCTTTTTCTTCGCTGTACACGACGACTTCAGCCGCGTATTCGTTTTCGCCGTCCCACACGGTGACGCGGGAGGCGCCCTCGACCACGTGGTAGTTGGTCAGAATGTGACCGTAGGCGGTGACGACGGTGCCGCTGCCGGTGCCGTAAAGCTTTTCGGTCTTGTTGTTATCGCCGCGGTTGCCATAGCCGTAGCCAAAGCCGAAACCGAAGCCATAGCCAAAGTCATTGGGATAAGAGGAAACCATCTGGTAGTTGCGGACCAGGACAACACTATCCTTCACGGCGGCGACCGCGGAGGTGAAGGGGCTGCTGATCTGGGAAGCGTCAGTGGTGGTGTTGATGATGCTGCCGATTTCTTCTTCCGTCAGCGTCGTGGCGCCGGAAGCGTGGATGCAGGCGCTCATGGCAAGGGACAGGGTCAGGACAAGGACGAGGACGAGGGTGAGTTTTTTGCGGGTCATTATTGTTTTCTCCTTTCGGTTTGAAATTTCAGACAGGAATGATGTTCTTTCCCGAACACAATGACATCATAACCCCGAATTATTACCTTTGCGTGAACAGAATATGAATTTGCACGCATTTCTTGCGATTCCGGCAGACGGATGTTACAATGTTGACAAAGAAGGAGCTTTTGAAAGATGATGACAGACAGACTGTATTATGATAACGCGTATCTGACCAGTTTTGAAGCAATTGTGGTGGAAGTAAGCGGGGATAGAGTGGCGTTGGACCGCTCTGCCTTTTATCCGCTGTCGGGGGGACAGCTGTGTGATACCGGTCGCCTTGTTTGGGAGGGCGGCGAAGCCGACGTGACCGATGTGACGGTGGAAAACGGTGTGGTGTGGCACAAGCTGAGCGAACTGCCGCCTGTGGGGACAAAAGTAAAGGGAAAGATCGACTGGGAACAGCGTTTTGAGTACATGCAGCAGCACGCGGCGGATCATATGATCGCCGGGGCGGCGTGGCAGCAGCTGGAGGGTGTGACCAGTGGTCTGCACATGGGCAAGGAAGTCAGCAGTAGTGATATGGCACTGCCCGGCGGGCGCACGCGTATCAGCCCGGAAGAGCTGAAGCTGCTGGAAGAGACCGTGAATGAGCGTGTACAGCATTGTGACCCCATCCGCTGCTGGTTTCCTTCGGCGGAAGAACTGGAGACGCTGCCCCTGCGAAAAAAGCCCACGGTGACGGAGCATATCCGCATTGTGGCCATGGGCGACTATGAAATGGTGGCGTGCGGCGGTACGCATCCCCGCACGACGGGCGAGATCGGACCGGTGCATATTATTTCCTGCGTGCCGGCACGCGGCAACATGCGCGTGACCTTTGTGGCGGGCATGCGGGCGGTAAAGTATCTGAGGAAGGCAGCGGACTGTGCCGCAAAGCTTTGCACGGCGCTGTCGGCGGATATGGATACTGCGGAAGAAAGCCTGCGCCATGAGCGTGAAACGCGGGCGGAGAGCGACAAGCATTTGCGGGTGCTGCTGACGGAAGCGGCGGTGGAAAAGGTGCTGGCAAGCGCTGTATCCGTACAGGGCGGCAAGGTATGTGCGGCGCACATTCCTTTTGCGGACAGGGACATTCTGCAGCGCACAGCGGTGAGAATGATCAGTGATGATGATACGGCGGTGCTGCTCAGCTGCCCGCAGGGGGAAGGACGTGCGCTGGTGTTTGCCCGCGGCAAGGCGTTCCCGGCGGATATGGCGGCGCTGCTGAGAGCCTCGGGGGCTCGTGGCGGCGGCAAGCCGGACATGGCGCAGGGCTCCGCGGCAGACGGCGCAGCAGAACAGAACGCGTACGAGAAGCTGACGGGAAAGTGACGATTAGCAGGGGAACCACGCTTTCCGAAGCCGGAAAGCATGGTTCCCCTGCACCCTTCCGAGAAAGGGCAAAACGATTTTATAACAAAACACCCTTACACTACTGTTTGGCGTTTGCCATCAATGGTGTAAGGGTGCTTTTTGTATGAG
>JAKSQG010000075.1 GCA_024404275.1 Clostridia bacterium
AGCAGCACATGGTCCGCTGTGACAGCCCGGGTGGGCGAGGCAAAGACGGTGGGCAGAACGACGTGACGCATGGGGACTTCCATGTCCTGGACCGCGGCGGAAAGGGCACGGATAAAATCGGGCGTGGTGCCGCAGCAGCCGCCCAGATACTGCGCGCCGAGGGATACAAAGGCGGGCATGAGAGCGGCAAAGTCCTATGCGGAAACATGGTAGCTGCCGTCTTTGGGGTCGGGCAGACCGGCGTTTGGCTTGATGATGAGCGGGTGGTTGGTCAATTTGGAGAGACGCTCCGCCAGCGGCAGCAGCTCGGCAGGTCCCAGGGAGCAGTTGATGCCGAAGGCATCTACCTGCAGGGCGTTCATCACCGCGGCGAAGGATTCCAGCGAGGTGCCGGCAAAGGTGCGGCCGTTTTTTTCAAACGTCATGGTGACAAAAACAGGCAGAGTCGATTGCTCTTTTGCGGCGAGTACGGCGGCACGTGCCTCGTAAAGGTCGGTCATCGTTTCAATGACGATGAGGTCCGCTCCTGCGGCGACACCGCTTTTGACCATTTCGGCAAAGATATCGTAAGCTTCGTCAAAGGTGAGGGTGCCGTAGGGCTCCATCATGCGGCCGATGGGACCGATATCGAGGGCAACACGGACTTTGCCCTCCGCGGCCGCTTTGGCGCAGCGGATGCCGGCCTCAACGAGCTGCGGCACGGTATAACCGCTGCCAGCCGCCTTCAATCGGTTGGCACCGAAGGTGTTGGCGTAAATGATGTTGCTGCCCGCGGCAACATATTGCCGCTGCACGGCAATGATGGCCTCGGGGTGAGTAAGATTCAACGCCTCGGGGCAATGACCGGTTTTAAGACCCATGGCTTGCAGCATGGTGCCCATGCCGCCGTCAAGCAGGATCGGTTTTGCCACAGAGCATCCCTGCCTTTCTGTATTTGCAATCGGTGCGTGCCGCGCAGCCGGCACAGCTGTTTGGAACATCGGGAAAGGGCGTATCGGAAAAATGGACGAGACCGGTGACGGATTTTTGCGGCAGCATCATGCAGCCCTCGGTGAGGGTGATGCCGATGGCCCGTTCGGCATCCAGCAGATGCAAAAGGGCGGGTTGTGCTTCCAGAGACCATGCGCCGTAGCCCGGGCTGACGCGGCGCGAAAAAGGCTTGCCGACAAGCAAACGGGCATGGTCTTCCACCGTGTCGCAGACCGCTTCGATGAGGGCGGAGCCGCAGGCATCGGCGATGAGTGCGGCGGCGGGATCACGCAGGGACTCGGTACGCGCAAAGCGTTCAAATTCCAGCCCAAGCGTGGCGGCAAACAGCACGGCATTGTCGGTGACGGGGGCCGCTGTATCCGGTGGAAGCGTGTCAAAGAGGCGGAACACCGCCCGTGGATGGCAGAGCTTTTGCAGGCGTGCGGCGGTCTGACGGACGGAGGTCAGCAGCTCCTCCGGTATGGGACCGCCGTTCCAGCCGAGGCATCGCAGCGCTTCTCGCAGATCGAACCCTTCGGGATTAATCTCCATGGGGTTCCTCCAGATTGAAAAGGTGCGACAGATTGTCAATGATGGCTTTGGCAATTGCCGGCTTGTTCATGGTATATAGGTGGATGTGCTCAACGCCGTTGGCGATGAGGTCGACGATTTGCCCGCAGGCATAGGCGATGCCGGCTTGTTCCATGGCGGCACGGTCGGAACGGAAGCGGTCGGCAATGGCGGCAAAGCGCGGCGGCATGATGGAGCCGGACAGCTTGATCGCCCTGTCGACCTGACGTGGGTCACAGATGGGCATGATGCCGGCGCAGATGGGCACATGGATGCCGTGACGGAGGGCACGCATCATGAAATTATAGAAAAGGCTGTTGTCAAAAAACATCTGGGTGACGAGAAAATCCGCCCCGGCATCAACTTTGCGCTTGAGGTGATCCATGTCCTCCTCCCGGGAGGGGCACTCGGGGTGTTTTTCGGGATAGCAGGCGGCGCCGATGCAGAAATTGCCTTCCGAACGGATAAAGGTGATCAGGTCGGAGGCATGTTCGAAATCGTGACAGGGAGAGCCCTCCAGCGGCAGGTCGCCGCGGAGTGCCAGCACGTTTTCCTGACCGGCTTCCTTCATCTGGTGCAGCGTATCCCGCACCTGCTCCCGCGTGGATTGCACGCAGGTGAGGTGGCTGATGGGCGTGACCTGCTGCTAACGGATGGCTTCGGCGAGGCTGCGGGTGAAACCCGGTGTGGTGCCGGCGGCACCGCAGGTGACGGACATGAAGGAAGGATGCAGGGCGGCGATTTCGGAGGCAACAGTGCAGGCGGCGGTCAGACCCTCAAATTTTTTGGGCGGAAAGACCTCACAGGAGAGGGTGACGCGGCTGCTTTTCAGAATGGTATCAACACGCATAACGGTGCCCTTTCAAATTACGGGATGGAATATGCATACTATGACACAAGGCGGGAATTTTGTCCAGCATTCCGAAAAAGAAATCAATGAATCTGTTTGTTTGCGGCTTGCCAAATGAGAGTTAGCCATGTATAATTGATGCGGATTTTTCAGAACAGGAGAACGACGATGACACTGAAGGAACTGGAGATCGGCAAAAGCGCGCGCATCACGGCGGTGGGCGGTACGGGTGCCCTGCGGCAGCATCTGCTGGATATGGGTGTGATTCCCGGAGTGGTGGTCACGGCGGTCAAACGTGCGCCGATGGGCGATCCCATTGAAATAAAGATTCACGGTTATGAACTGACACTGCGTCTGGATGACGCCGCGGCGATTGCCGTGGAACCGGCGGAGGGCAAAAACGAAAAGGAAACGCAGCAGAAAAAAAGAAAGAAGAGTGAGCACCCCGGTCTGGGCGAGGGCGGACGCTTTCACCTGAAAGGGGATGGCGACCCGCTGCCTGAGGGATCTCGGCTGACCTTTGCGCTGGTGGGCAACCAGAACTGCGGCAAGACCACACTGTTCAACCAGCTGACGGGCTCCAATCAGCACGTGGGCAACTTCCCCGGCGTGACGGTGGACCGCAAGGACGGTGCCATCCGCGGGCACAGCGAAACGCTGGTGACCGACCTGCCCGGCATTTACTCGATGTCGCCCTACAGCAGCGAGGAGCTGGTGAGCCGAAATTTTGTGCTGAACGAGAAGCCGACGGCCATCATCAACATTGTGGACGCCACCAATATTGAACGCAACCTGTACCTGACGATGCAGCTGCTGGAGATGGACACGCCGATGGTGGTGGCGCTCAACATGATGGATGAGCTGACCGGCAACGGCGGCGCGGTGGACATCAACCGTCTGGAAGAGATGCTGGGCGTGCCTGTGGTGCCCATCTCTGCTGCCAAAAATGAAGGCGTGCATGAATTGGTGGAGCATGCGCTGCACATTGCGCGCTACCGCGAAAAGCCCGTGCCGCAGGATTTTTGCATTGAAGAGGATAACAACGGCGCGCTGCACCGCTGCCTGCACGCGGTCATCCATCTGATCCGTGACCATGCGGAGCGGGCGGGGCTTCCGGTGCGTTTTGCGGCTTCCAAGCTGATTGAGGGCGATGAACACATCCTGAGGCAGCTGGAACTGGACAAGAACGAGACGGAGCTGCTGGAGCATCTGGTGCTGCAGCTGGAGACGGAGCGCGGGATGGATCACAGCGCAGCCATGGCGGATATGCGCTTCGGCTACATCAACCGTGTGTGCGAAGAGACGCTGACCCGCCCGCATGAAAGCCGTGAAAGGCTGCGCAGCGAAAAGCTGGACAAGGTGCTGACGGGACGGTTTACCGCCATTCCCGTGTTTGTGCTGATCATGGCGGCGGTGTTCTACCTGACCTTCAATGTGATCGGTGCGTTTTTTCAGAATCTGCTGGCAAGCGGCATTGACGCTTTGACGGCCGCGGTCGATACGGGGCTGGCAGCCGCTCACGTCAATAATGTGATACACAGCCTGATCATTGACGGTATTTTTGCGGGTGTGGGCAGCGTGATCAGCTTTTTGCCCATCATTGTAACGCTGTTTTTGTTCCTTTCCCTGCTGGAGGACAGCGGCTACATTGCCCGTGTGGCGTTTGTGATGGATAAGCCGCTGCGCAAGCTGGGACTTTCGGGACGCAGCATTGTGCCCATGCTGGTGGGCTTTGGCTGCACAGTGCCCGCGGTGATGGCCACGCGTACGCTGCCCTCCGAAAGGGACAGGCGCATGACCATTCTGCTGACACCCTTTATGAGCTGTACGGCAAAGATGCCCATTTATGCCTTCTTTGTGGGCATGTTCTTCCCGGGGCAGGGCGGACTGATCATGGTGGGACTGTACCTGCTGGGCATCGTAACGGGCATTCTGGCGGCCTTTTTGTACCGCAAAACCCTGTTTACCGGTGAGGCGGTGCCCTTTGTGATGGAGCTGCCCAACTATCGCCTGCCCGGTGCACGCAGTGTGCTGCAGCTTTTGTGGCAGAAGGCGGGGGACTTTATCCGCAAGGCCTTTACGGTCATTCTGGTGGCGACGGTGGTAGTGTGGGTGCTGCAGAGCTTTGATGTGCGCCTGAACCCCGTGAGCGATTCCGCAAACAGCATGATGGCGCTCATTGCCGGCGGACTGGCGCCCTTGTTTGCCCCCATCGGACTGGGCGACTGGCGCCTGTGTACAGCGCTTATTTCCGGCTTTATGGCCAAGGAAAGCGTTGTCTCCACTTTGGAAATACTGTTTGCCGGCAGCCTCACCGCGGCGCTGACGACGGCTCAGGCAGCCAGCATGCTGGTGTTCAGCCTCATCTATACGCCTTGCGTGGCGGCCATCGCGGCCATCCGGCGGGAGCTTGGAATGCGCTGGGCACTGGGCGTGGTGCTGTGGCAATGTCTGCTGGCATGGTGTATGGCGTTTGTGACGCGGCTGATCCTGCTTCTGTAAGGAGAAAATGAGACCATGAACGCAGTGGATATTATTCTGATCGTGCTGGTGGCGGCGGCGTTGACGCTGGCGATCCGCAGCATGAAAAAAAGACGCGGCTGCTGCCGGTGCGAGGGCTGCAGCATGTGCGGCAAAGCCTGCAAAAACAAAAATGATTGATACGCACATTGCTGTGTGAAAACAGAAAATTTCCGCTTGTCAAATGAACACTTTTGTGGTATAAAATAAGACAGATACAACATCAAATGTTCGTCGTGCTTGCGATGAAACAGCGCGGGCGGAAAGGAAAGCATTATGAGTCAGTTTTATGCGCAGTTTGGTCCCCTTATTTCCCATCTGGTGTACTGGCTGTTTATCGCTCTGCCGGTCAGCTGCGGCGGCGCCATTTGCGGACACGCCATCAAGGAAGAAAAGGGCGCGAGCCTTGGCTTCACGCTGGCTTTTACTGTGGTCGGCGGTGTGTGGATGTATCTGATGCTGAAGCTGTAATGGGGATATTTGCCCATATGCCTGCCGGGTGTTTTTCCGGCAGGTGTTTTTTACTGCCTGCACATTGCCTTTGAAGGCGGCAGGCGGTATAATAGCAGGGAACAACAAAAGGAGGCGCCTGAAGTGCCCAGACTGCTGATCACGGGCTTTGAGCCCTTTGGAGGCGAAAAAGTCAATCCCGCATGGGAGGCGGTGCGTGCCTTGCCGGATACGCTTGACGGATGGCAGATTGTTAAACTGCAGGTGCCTGTGGTGTTTGGACTGGCAGGGGAGACCGTGCTGAAAAAGGCAGCGGAGCTGCAGGCGGACGCGGTCATTGCCGTGGGCATGGCGGCAGGCAGAGCGGCGGTGACGCCTGAACTGGTCGCCATCAACCGGCGTTATGCTGAAGCCCCCGACAATGCGGGACAGCGCTTTTGCGACACGCCGTGTGATGAGAACGGAAAAAACGCGTATTTTGCCACGCTGCCTGTAAGACGCATGGCGGAAGCCATCCGTGAAAAGGGTCTCAAAGGAGCGGTGAGCACCACGGCGGGCACCTATGTGTGCAACGACCTGATGTATGCCCTGCTGCGGGCGTATGAAAACACGGCGGTGAGAGCGGGCTTTATCCATGTGCCGTGCCTGCCGGAGCAGGCGGGGGACAAATACCCTTTCATGACAGAAGAGGAGATTGTGATGGCGTTGGAAGCGGCCATCGGCGTACTGTAACGGATGAAAACGGATAAGAAAAATATTTTTCACTGGGCGGCGGGCATCCTGCTGTGCTGCCTGGGTATTGCCCTTTTTACCAAAGCAAACTTTGGCCTTTCGATGATCGCCGCGGGTCCCTATCTGCTGCATGTGCTGCTGCGGGACGCCTTTCCGTGGTTTTCACAGGGCACGGCAGAGTATGTGTGGGAAGCGCTGCTTTTGCTGGTGCTGGCGCTGCTGATGCGGCAATTCAAGATCAGGTGGCTGCTGTCATTTGGTACGGCGGTTATCACGGGATTGATTATTGACCTGTATTTTTCACTGATGGGCGGCAACGGTGTGTTTGCCACGATGGCGGAGAGGCTGCTGGCCTACGCCGGCGGTACCGTCAGCTGTGCCATCGGTGTGGCATGCTATTTCAGAACCAACCTGCCCCTGCAGGTGTATGAGCTGGTGGTGATGGAGCAGGCAGAGCGCACAGGCAAGAGCACTGACAAGGTCAAGTGGGCTTTTGACATCACCATGCTGTGCATCTGTGTGGCGATGGCGGCTGTGGTGCTGTTGCTTCGCGGCTTCTGGACGGGTATCAGCTGGGGTACGGCGGTGACGACCTTTGTGAACGCGCCGTTGATTGCCGTGGCCGGAAAAATAATCGACCGGATGGAAAAGAAAAACGGACGGAGGGAATGAAAACATGCGCTGCGGATGCTCAAACTGCGGAGCTTTTATGATCCACGCGGATGAAAAGGAAATGTGCGTCTGCCCCGAATGCGGCAGCCGCTGCAGCGCGTGCCTGGGCACCAACACGGTGGTCAGCCGTGAAAGCCTCAAGCGTCTGCAGAACATGGACTGGATCACCCGTGACATTGCGCGGGCGGAAAATAATTTTGCCGATCAGGATGAAGAACCGGAAACGGATGACCGCTTCGGGAGGTGGCGAGGATGAGCTTGCCGAAGATGATCGCCGTGGTGGGCACCAATGCCTCGGGCAAAAGCAGCCTTTCGGTGGAACTGGCGAGAGCGCTGGGCGGAGAGGTGATCTCCGCCGATTCCCGACAGGTGTACCGCGGGTTGGACCTTGGCAGCGGCAAAATCACCGAGGCGGAGATGCAGGGTGTGCCGCATCACCTGCTGGATGTGATCGACCCGGGAACGTTTTTCACCATGGCGGATTTTCAGCGCATGGCGTACGCGGCGATCGATGATATTCTGAGCCGCGGTCATCTGCCCGTGATGGCGGGCGGCACGGGGCTGTATGTGGACGCCGTGTGCGACGGTTATGTGCTCAGCGATATTGCGCCCGACCTGGAGCATCGCCGCTATCTGGAAACCAAGACCACGCCCGAGCTGGCGGAGATGCTGCGTGCGGCAGCCCCCGAGGCGGAAATCGATTATGCCAACCGCAACCGCATCATGCGAGCGCTGGAAAAGCTGCATGACGGCGATACGCTGACGCCTAAACGCGAAAAACGCTATGATACGCTGTATCTGGGCGTGACGTGGGACAGACCGACGTTGTGCGACCGCATTGACGAACGCCTGGACCGCCGTTTTGACGAGGGCATGCTGCAGGAAGTGCAGTCTCTTATCGACGCGGGCGTGACCGAGGACTTTTTGTATCGTCTGGGGCTGGAATACCGCTACATCAGCCAGTATCTGCTGGGCAAGGGCGGCAGCTTTGAAGAGATGAAGGAAGAACTGGCAAAGGCCATCAAGCGTTTTGCCAAGCGGCAGGTCATCTGGTTCAGAAAGAACAAACAGATCCACTGGCTGGATATGCGCAAGGAACCGCTGTGGGAGGCTTTGGAGCTTGCCGAGGCATTTCTGAAGGAGGAATGAGCCATGAAGTTCCGTACGATCTTTTTTGACATCGACTATTGTCTGATGGATACGCCGACCAGTGAGCGCCGTATTATCCGCGAGCTGTATGCCCAGCAGGGGCAGATCGTGGGGGATGATGTGGGCGATGAATACCGCGAGATCAACCGCAAGCTGTGGGTGTATCTGGATCGCGGAGAGTTGAGCCGTGCTGAATTGTATGTGAAGCGCTTTCAGCAGCTGTTTGAGCTGCATCCCTTCCATAAGCCCGCAGAGGAGGTGGCTCCCTGGTTCCTGGAGCAGCTGGCGCATGCCTATGACGCGCAGGAAGGGGCGGCGCACCTGCTGGAACGCCTGCAGAAGGCGGGAGTGCGGGTCTTTACCGCTTCCAACGGCATCGGTGAGGTGATGAACGGACGCGTCAAAGCGGCCGGGCTTTCCCAGTACCTGACGGGTGCTTTTGCCGCCGATGATGTAGGCGCCATGAAACCGAGCCATCAGTATTTTGATACGGTCTTCAAGCGCAGCGGCGAGACCGACCTCAGCCGTACATTGATGGTGGGGGATAACCCTGTGACCGACGTCAACGGCGCGGTGGATTACGGCATGACAGGTGCG
>JAKSQG010000076.1 GCA_024404275.1 Clostridia bacterium
AAAAATGAAAAAGATGCTTTGCCTGCTGCTGGCTCTGATGCTGAGCCTGAGCGCCGTCTCCGCCCTGGCGGAAGACCTGCTGGATACCATCCGTACCCGCGGTTACATCATCGTCGGTACCGAAGGCACCTATTCCCCCAACAGCTATTATGATGAGAGCAACAAGCTGGTCGGCTTTGACGTTGAAGTGGCCGCCGCCATCGCCGCCAAGCTGGGCGTGGGCATTGAATACTATGTGGCTGACTGGGCTTCCATCATTGCCGGTATGAGCTCCGGCCGCTGCGACACCGTCATCAACGAGGTGGAGCGCACTGCCGAGCGTGAACTGATCTATGATTTCTCTGTTCCCTACACCTACATTCACGGCGCCTTGCTGGTCAGCGGCAGCAACACCGACATCAACAGCTTTGACGACCTGAACGGCAAGCGTGCCGCCCAGAACGCCACCAGCACCTGGGGCATGATGGCCGAGTCCCTCGGCTGCACCATCGTTCCCGTGACCGGCGATGCCCAGACCTTTGAACTGATCGCCACCGGCCGTGCCGACTGCAGCCTCAACGCCGAGACCGCCTTTGCCGATTTCATGGCCAAGCATCCCGAAGTGAGCGTTCGTGTAGCCGCCCGCACCGATACCGCTTCCTCCTCTGTCGTGCCCGCCCCCAAGGGCAATGAGCGCTTCATCGAGGCCGTCAACCAGGCCATCGAGGAGCTGCGTGCCGATGGCACCCTGGCGGAGCTGTCCATCCGTTATTTCGGCGGAGACTTTACGGAAAACTGATTTTATGGTACACTATGCGGCGGGAGGAAAATCCTCCTGCCGTATTTTTTGTACCCATTTTTATATCTGACAAGAAAGGGACGACGCTATGACCCGTGCCGAACGCGTATGGCAGCTGCTGACCACTTCCTTCAGCCAGATCCTGATCCCCGGGCTGGAAGTGACCATCCCGCTGACGGTGATCTCTTTTGTTTTCGGTCTGATTATCGCCCTTTTGACCGCGCTGGTACAGGTTGCCCACATCAAGGGGCTGCGCAGTCTTGCCCGCTTTTATGTGTGGATCTTCCGCGGCACGCCCATGCTGGTGCAGCTGTACATCGTCTTCTACGGTCTGCCCAAGATGGGGCTGATTCTGGACGCCATCCCCTCCGCACTGATCGTTTTCTCCCTGAATACCGGTGCCTATGCCTCCGAGACCATGCGTGCCGCCATTGAAGCGGTACCCAAGGGACAGATGGAAGCGGGACTTTGCGCCGGCATGAGCTATACTGACGTCATGTTCCGCCTGATTTTGCCGCAGGCACTGCGCACCGCCTTCCCGCCGCTTTCCAACACACTGATCGGTCTGGTCAAGGATACAAGCCTTGCTGCCAACATCACGGTAACCGAAATGTTTTTGGCGGCGCAGCGCATTGCCGCCCGCACCTATGAACCCTTTGTACTCTACTGCGAGGTGGGTGTGCTGTACCTGCTGATCTGTACGGTGCTGACACGGCTGCAGCGCATCTGCGAAAAGAAGCTGGAGAGGAGGGGTCCCCGTGCTGCTTGAGATCAACCACATTCAGAAATCCTTTGACAATCTGGCGGTGCTGAAGGATGTATCCCTCAAGGTGAATTCCGGCGACGTCATCACCATTCTGGGACGCAGCGGCAGCGGCAAGACCACGCTGCTGCGCTGCCTCAACTTTCTGGAAAGAGCCGACAAGGGCGATATGCTCTTTGACGGCACACATTACGACCTGCACGCCGCTCCGAAGAGTCAGATTGCCGCATTGCGCAAAAAGACGGGCTTTGTTTTTCAGGATTATAACCTTTTTATCAACAAGACCGCGCTCAAGAACGTGACCGAAGGTCTAATCGCCGGGCATGGCATGAAAAGAGCCGAAGCCGAGGATATCGGCATGGAAATGCTCCGCCGTGTGGGCATGGCGGAAAAACGCGATTCCTATCCGCATGAGCTTTCGGGCGGACAGCAGCAGCGTGTGGCCATCGCCCGCGCCATGGCTGCCAACCCGCGCATCATCTTTTTTGATGAGCCTACCTCCGCGCTGGACCCGCAGCTGGTGGGCGAGGTGCTGGCTGTCATGCGATCGCTGGCCGAGGGCGGCATGACCATGATGGTGGTCACGCATGAAATGAATTTTGCCCGCAATGTTTCCACCCGCACGGTGCTGATGCATGAGGGAGAGATTGCCGAGGAGGCGCCGCCATCCGAATTCTTTACGCATCCGCGGAGCGAAGCAGCCCGCCGATTCCTCAGTCTGGAAGGGAAGTAAGATAGCATGTTTGATTTTGATACCGTCACCGACCGCCGCACCGCCTACAGCGACAAATGGGACGTGGGAGCAAACGAGCTGCCGCTTTCCACCGCCGATATGGATTTCAAGACCGCCCCTGTCATCATGGAGGCGCTTCAAAAGCGCCTGAATCAGGGGCTGTTTGGTTATACCGGCCTGCCCAAAGCCTGGAACGAGGCGTATTGCCGCTGGTTTTCTACGCGGCACGGGTTTGAAATGCAGCCCGACAAGCTGATCTTTTCCACCGGTGTGGTGCCCACCATTTCGGCGGCGGTGCGCAAGCTGACCACGCCCAACGAGAATGTGGTGCTGCTGACCCCCGTGTACAACATCTTTTTCAACAGCATCATCAACAACGGCCGCCGTCCGCTGGAAGTGCCCCTTGCCGAAAAGAACGGTGTGTTTGACATTGACTTTGACGCGCTGGAAAGCGCGCTCAGTGATCCGCAGAGCAGCCTGTTGATCCTGTGCAACCCCCACAACCCGGTCGGCAAGATCTGGGACAGGGAAACGCTCGCCCGCATCGGGCATCTGTGCGTGATCCATCATGTGGTCGTGCTGTCGGATGAGATCCACTGCGACATCACACTGCCGGGCAAAAACTATGTGCCCTTCGCCTCTGTCAACGAGGAATGCCGCATGAACAGCGTCATCTGTCTGTCCCCCACCAAGACCTTCAGTCTGGCGGGGCTGCAGACCAGCGCCGCTTATGCCGAAAACCCGGTGCTGCGTCACCGCCTGTGGCGGGAGATCAACACCGGCGAATGCGGCGAGCCGAATGCCTTTGCCATCGATGCTGTTCTGGCTGCCTACAACGAGGGCGCGCCGTGGCTGGACGCGATGCGTGAATATGTGGCGGAGAACATGCGCATCATCCGCACTTTTGCCGCCGAAAAGCTGCCGCAGCTGCATGTGATCGACAGCGAAGCCACCTATCTTTTGTGGTTTGACTGCCGCAAGGTGACAAAGGACGATGAAGCACTGGCGGACTTCATCCGTGAAAAGACAGGGCTCATTCTCAACGCCGGCAGCCATTACGGCCGCGGCGGCGAGGGCTTTTTGCGCATGAACACCGCCTATCCGCGGGTGCAGATTGAGGACGGTCTTTGCCGTCTGGAAAAGGGCATCCGCCTGTGGCTGGAGGAAAAAGGTCAATGACTTCCGCACAGATTCTTGAAAAGATGATCGTGTACAGCAAGGGTTGTCAAAGGGACATTGAGCATCTGATGCGCGTATGGGGCTTTGCCCGCACCATCGGCTGCCTGGAGGGACTGGACGAAAGCACCCTTCTGACGGTGGAAACCGCCGCCATTCTGCACGATATTGCCTGTCCCTTCCTGCGGGCGGAGATGGGCTGCTCGCCCTTTGACCGTCAGGAAGAATTGGGAGCCAAACTGGCAAAAGAGTTTTTGTCCGAGACAGACCTGCCGTCCGCCATCCAGGAACGGGTCGTCTTTCTGGTGGGACATCATCACAGCCCGCAGCTGATCGACGGCATCGATTTTCGCATTCTGATCGAGGCCGATTATCTGGTCAACTGCGTTTCGCACAGGCTGGACGCTGAGGCTGCGCTCGCATTTGAAAGCCGCTATTTTGCCACCGAAACGGGCAGAAAACTGCTGCACTCTTTTTTGCCTGAGAATTAACACATTTTTGCGCTTTTGCTTTGCAGTTGCGCCGCGGATATGTTATAATGTTACGATGTAAAGGAAGGTGCTTTTGATGCGGAGCATGACCGGCTACGGACGCGTTCAGCTGGAACGCGACGGACGTGAAATGACGGTGGAGATGAAATCCGTCAACCATCGTTTTCTGGATCTTTCGCTGCGGCTGCCGCGGCATCTGGGCTTTGCCGAGGATGCTTTGAAGCGGCAGATCGGCGAAAGCACCAAACGCGGTCATTTTGACGTTTTTGTCACCTACCGCAACAGCCGTGCCGATGCCCGCAGGGTCAATGTGGATACGGCGCTGGCTGCCGCCTACCGCAACGCCTTTGAAGCGCTGGCACAGGCGACCGGCGCCGAAAACAAGCTGACCACGGCACAGTATGCCGCGCTGCCCGATGTGCTGACCGTTTCCGAATGCGAAGAGGATCAGCAGGCGGTGAGCGCACTGCTGGCGGAAGTTGCGGGACTGGCCCTCAGGCAGCTGGATGAAATGCGTCTGCGTGAAGGCGCTGCCATGAAAAAAGACCTGGAACTGCATTTGGGTCTGCTGGAAGACCTGCGGCAGCGTATCGCTCTGCGGGCACCGGAAGTTCCCAAACAGTACCGTGATCGTCTGCTGCAGCGCATGAAGGAGCTGGGTGCCGACGGTGCCGACCCCGTGCGCATCGCGCAGGAAGTGGCGCTGTTTGCCGATCATGCCGCCATCGATGAAGAGCTGGCCCGTCTGGACAGCCACATCCGTCAGGCGCGCATTCTGTTTGAAGGTGAAGCCGAATGCGGCAGCAAGCTCAATTTCCTGGTGCAGGAAATGAACCGTGAGGTCAACACCATGGGCTCCAAAGCCATGGACAGCGACATTGCCGCCCTGGTGGTGGAGGCCAAATCCGAAATCGAAAAACTGCGTGAGCAGATCCAGAACGTGGAATAACAAACCTGTGAAAGGATAAACTTTCATGCTCATCAATAAAAAAGGCATGCTGCTCGTTCTCTCCGGCCCCTCGGGTGCCGGCAAGGGCACCCTGTATTCCCGCCTGCTGCAGGAAGACGGCGATATGCATTTTTCCGTCAGCTATACCACCCGTGCGCCGCGTCCCGGCGAGGTGGATGGCAAGGATTACTACTTTGTGACCGAGGAAGCCTTCCGCGAAATGCTGGACAAGGATGGCTTTCTGGAGCATGCCGAGGTGCACGGGCACTTCTACGGCACCCCGCGTGAGCCCGTCATCAAGCAGCTGGAAGCCGGCAACAGCGTCATGCTGGACATCGATCCGCAGGGCGCGCTGCAGGTAATGGCTTCCATGCCCGATTGCGTATCCGTGTTCATCCTGCCCCCAAGCTTTGCCGAGCTGCGCCGCCGTCTGGAAGGGCGCGGCACCGAAAAGCAGGAGGATGTTGAGCGCCGTCTCCGCAATGCCCGCGGTGAAGTGGCCCTCAAGGACAAATATCAGTATCTGGTCGTAAACGACAAGGTGGACGAGGCCTTCAGCCGCCTCAAAACCATTGTGGAAGCGGAAAAACTGCGCAGCACGCGCTATTTTCCCGTTGTAGATGAAGAATAATCAGGAGGAATAAAACCATGTCTGTCAATCAGCCCGGTATCGTTGAACTTTCCCAGAAGGTGGACAGCCGCTACACGCTGGTCATCGAATCCGCCAAGCGCGGCCGTCAGATCGTCGCCGGCGCCCAGCCCCTCATCAATGCTCCCGAGCTCAAGCCCGTCAGCATCGCCATTGAAGAGATCAACCGCGGCCTTCTGACCTATCGCCGCAACATGGAAGACGAGGATCAGTAATCAAAATGAGCACTCCGGCAGGAAAGAATATCGTCCTGGGGGTCACGGGCGGCATCGCGGCCTATAAAAGCTGCGAGCTGGTCTCCCGTCTGCGCAAGGCGGGCTGCAGCGTGCATGTGATCATGACCGCATCCGCCTGCAAGCTGGTGGCGCCCCAGACCTTTGAAACGCTCTCCGGCAACCCCTGCGTGACCGACACATTTGACCGTCCCGAAAAGTGGGATGTGATGCACATTTCGCTGGCACAGCTGGCGGATGTGTTTGTCGTGGCGCCGGCCACCGCCAACATCATGGCAAAGATGGCCGCCGGAATTGCGGACGATATGCTTTCCACCACCCTGCTGGCCACCAAAGCCCCCGTGCTGATCGCCCCGGCGATGAACACCGGCATGTGGGAAGCCCCTGCCACACAGCAGAACCTCAAAACGCTGCTTTCCCGCGGTGTGCATACTGTGGGACCCGAAGGCGGACATCTCGCCTGCGGTGACAGCGGTATGGGCCGCATGAGCGAGCCTGCGGACATCTGCGCCGCGGTGCTGGGGCTGCTTGAGCAAAAGCAGGATTATCAGGGCATGCGTGTGCTGGTGACAGCCGGTCCCACCCGTGAGCCCATCGACCCCGTACGATTCATCACCAACCGTTCCAGCGGAAAAATGGGCTATGCCGTTGCCGCGGCCGCGGCTGCGCGCGGTGCCGAGGTCACGCTGGTGACCGGTCCTGTGGCCATCCCCGTGCCGGCAGGCGTAAAGGCCGTGCCTGTGCAGACGACCGAGGACCTGCTGGAAGCCATGCTTCAATTGTGTCCGCAGCAGGATGTCATCATTCAATCTGCCGCGCCCGCGGATTACAGAGCTGCCGAGGTGGCGCCCCAGAAGCTGAAAAAGCAGGGGGATGCCGCGCTTGAATTGCATCTTGTGCCCACGCCCGATGTAGCGAAGGCTGTGGGGGAAAACAAGCAGCCCGGACAGACGCTGGTGGGTTTTGCCGCCGAGACCGAAAACCTGATGGAAAACGCCGTGAAGAAGCTGCAGAGCAAACATCTGGACCTCATCGTGGCCAACGATGTTTCCAAAGCCGGCGCCGGCTTTGATGTGGAGACCAACATTGCCTCCCTGTGCACAGCAGACGGCATTGACGACCTGCCCATCATGAAAAAGACCGAACTGGCCGACCGCATCCTGGACAAGGTGCTGGAGCTTCGCTGATGTACGCACAAGTCATTGTCGATATCGCCAGCGAAGCGGTGGACCGCGTTTTCAGCTACCGCGTGCCCGACGGCATGTGCCTGTGCCCCGGCACCCGCGTCAAGGTGCCCTTCGGGCGGCTGACAAAGGAAGGGTATGTGCTCTCCCTGTCGGATAGCTGCGACCTGCCGCCGCAGAAGGTCAAAGATATCATTGCTCCTTTGGAGGATTATCCGGCGCTGCTGCCGCAGCTGATCACGCTGGCAGCGGATATTGCCGATGAAACGCACTGCACCATGGCAGAGGCGCTGCGGCTGATGCTCCCCGCAGAAATGCGCGGAGACAGGGTTCGGGTCAAGACCGAGACCGCCGCTGTACTGACCATTGAAGGCACGGCGCTGCAGGACGCCATGGACGCCTGCCGCAACGCCCGCAAGAGACGGCTTCTGCTGGAGCTGCTCTCGGACGGACAGCCGCATACGATTGCCGAACTGAATGTCCTTGTAAAGGATGCCCGCGGCGGAGTCAACGACCTGTGCGGGCGCGGATACGCGAAGCTCATTGAACAGGAAATCCTTCGTTCCCCTTACCCCGATACGCTTCATGCCGCGCCCGATCCCGCTTTGACGCCCGAACAGCAGGAGGTCCTTGACGAGCTTCTGCCGGCCGTGCGTGCGGGAAAGGGCGCGTTTTTGCTGCACGGCGTGACCGGCAGCGGCAAAAGCGAAGTGTTTATCCGTACCGTGCGCGAATGCCTGCGTCTTGGAAAAGGCGCCATCGTGCTGGTGCCCGAGATCGTGCTGACGCCGCAGATGGTGACGTGGTTCCGGGAACGCTTCGGCGATGTTGCCGCGGTGCTGCACAGCCGTCTTTCCGCGGGAGAACGCTTTGACGAATGGCGGCGCATCCGCCGCGGACTGGCGCGCGTGGTCATCGGCGCACGCTCCGCTGTATTTGCCCCGGTAGATAAGCTCGGCATGGTCATTGTGGATGAGGAGCACGAACAAAGCTATCTCAGTGAGCACTTCCCCCAGTATGACGCCAGGGAGATTGCCCTGAAGCGCTGCCATACAGAAGGTGCTGTGCCGGTACTGGCTTCCGCGACCCCCTCCATTTTGTCCTATGCGCGGATGGAACGCGGCGACTATATGCTTTTGACCATGAAGCACCGCGTGCATGACCGTCCGCTGCCTGCCGTCACCGTCACCGATATGCGTGAGGAGCTGCGGCTGGGCAACAAGACCATTTTTTCCGCCGCGTTGTCCGAACGGATGGACCGCTGCATTGCCTCGGGTCAGCAGATGATGCTGTTTATCAACCGCCGCGGCTACGCCCAGTGTGTGACCTGCCGTGCCTGCGGTGAAACGATACAATGCGATGACTGCGACGTGAGCATGACCTATCATGAGTACGACCGTCATCTGCACTGTCATTGGTGCGGCGCCTCCAGACCGCTGCCCGAAACCTGCCCGCACTGCGGCAGCCCTTTCATCAAGCCCTGCGGCATCGGCACGCAGCGCGTGGAAGCCGAAATGCGCAAACG
>JAKSQG010000077.1 GCA_024404275.1 Clostridia bacterium
CGTGCTGGACATGGGACAGAACATGACGGGACGGCTGGCTTTCAAAAAGCCCGCGGCGGGACAGAAAGTGCATCTGCAGTTCGGTGAGGTGCTGCAGGAGGATTGCTTCTATCGCGATAATCTGCGCAGCGCGAAGGCGGAGTTTACCTATGTGTCGGATGGCGGGGAAGGCTGGGTCAGCTCCCGCTTCACCTTCTACGGCTTCCGCTATGTCAAGCTGGAAGGGTTTGAAAACGTTACCCCTGAAAATTTTGAGGGTGAAGTGCTGTGCAGCGAGATGGAGCGTACGGCGGAGATCAGAACAGGCAATGCATTGGCGGATCGCTTTGCGGAGAATGTTTTCTGGGGGCAGCGGGGCAACTTTCTGGATGTGCCGACCGATTGCCCGCAGCGTGATGAACGCATGGGCTGGACAGGCGATGCACAGGCGTTTTGCGGTACAGCGATGTATCAGACGGACAGCGCTGCCTTTTATGCCAAATATATGCGGGATATGCTGACCGAGCAGCTGAGCCGTGACGGCGGCGTGCCGCATGTGGTGCCGGCGTTCCATCTGGTGTGTCAGCCGGTCTGCGCCTGGTCGGATGCGGCGTGCATCATTCCCTGGACGCTGTACACCTTCTATGGCGATAAAGCGATGCTGGCACAGCAGTATGAAAGCATGCGTCTGTGGGCGGACTGGATCTACCGTCTGGACGAAAAGACGGGTGGAAGCCGCCTGTGGCAGGCGGGTTTCCATTATGCTGACTGGCTAGCGCTGGACGCGGCTCATCCCGCTTCCTGCACTGGCGGCACGGATCGTGACTTCATTGCCTCCTGCTATTACTACTATTCCACGCTGCTGACCGCAAAGGCAGCGGCGGTGCTGCAAAAGGAAGAGGACAGCGCGCTGTTTGCCGCAAGGGCAGAGGAGATCCGTGCTGCCATCCGCAGGGAATACTTTACGGCTTCGGGAAAACCCGCCATCAACACGCAGACAGCCTGCGTATTGCTGCTGCAGCTGGGACTGGCAGAAGAAAGCGAAAAGCCGCTGCTGCGTGCACGGCTGGACCGTCTGCTGGAGGATGCCCGCGGCGAGCTGCGCACGGGCTTTGTGGGGACCATCTGGCTGTGCCGTGTGCTGGCACATGAGGGCATGGCAGGGCGTGCAGTCGATCTTTTCCTGCGCGAGGATTATCCCGGATGGCTGTATGAAGTGAAGATGGGTGCTACCACTGTGTGGGAACGCTGGAACTCCATGCTGCCGGATGGGCGTGTCTCCGATACGGGCATGAACTCGTTCAACCACTACGCCTATGGCTCGGTGATGGAGTGGTTCTGTCGAGACGCGGCAGGGCTTGCACCGTCGGAGGAACAGCCCGGCTTCAGAAAAGCGATCATGGCGCCGCGTTTTGATCCGCGGCTTTCAGGAACGAGCCTTAGGTATGAATCCCCCTGCGGAGAATATCAAAGCGCGTGGACCATTGATGAAAACAACACGGTGCACTGGACGGTCGCGGTGCCCTTTGGCGCCGAAGCGGAGGTGCTTCTGCCTGCGGGTGAACTGAAGGGAATCGATGCGCAGCAGATAGCGGATGGCTGGCAGGCACTGCTGCCCGCGGGGAAGTATGACATTGAGCTGCACTGTGAGGTGCTGCCGTGGGGACCTTCTGTACTGGACGTGCCGCTGACGACATTGCTGAAGGATGAAAAAATCGGCGTTCTGCTGCGGTCTGCTGCACCGACACTGGAAAAGGCACTCATCGGCAATGAAAAAGTGGCACTGCGCAGGCTGCGGTCGATGTCGCTCAGCGCCCTGCCGCCGCAGGAGCTGCGGGCAGTGGAACAGGTGCTGAATGCCTGTGCCTTTGAAGGGAGCAAATAATGGAACTGAAAAGAATGCCGTACAAACTGACGGTGTGCAAGGTCGACAGCGCGGAAAAGCTTGATCTGGGCAAGGAATTCTATTTTGTCGGCAAGACCGATCAGGAGCTGTCGCTGGTCTGCAAAACAGAGGATACACCGACCGAAACGGTGGAACGCAATGACGGATGGCGGGGTTTCAGAATTCAGGGTGTGCTTGATTTTTCCCTGATCGGTATCCTGTCAAAGCTATGCTGTATCCTTGCGAATCACCAGATCGGCATTTTTGCCGTTTCCACGTTCAATACCGATTATGTTCTTGTCAAGGAAGAAAACTTTGAAAAGGCAATGACGGTGCTGGCGGCGGAAGGGTATACCGTGGTGTAAAAAACAGAGAGGATTGAAAACATGAAAAGACTGATCGTATATTATTCCTTGTCGGGAAATACCGAAAAGGCTGTGAAGACGATTGCGGAGCAACTGGAATGTGATACGCTGAAAATCGAAACCAGAAAGCCGATGCCGAAAAGCTTTGCGGCGCAGATCCTGGTGGGCGGCGGGCAGGTGGCGATGGGCATCGTGCCTGCGCTGAAACCCATTGAGAAAAATCTCGAGGCCTATGATGAGGTCATAATCGGAACGCCCATCTGGAACAGCAAGTGCGTGCCGGCGGTCAATGCTTTTTTGAAGGATGAAAGCATTTGCTGCAAGGTGACGGGGCTGATACTGACCTCGGGCGGCGGGGGCACGGAAAAGTGCCTTGCAGCGCTGCGGGACAAGATCCCCAATCTGAAGCACACGGTCTCTCTGCTGGATCCCAAGCTTGCGGATTCCGCTCAGAATGGAGAAAAGATCAGTAAGTTTATTGAAGATTGCCGCTGAAGCGCACAAAAAAAGACACAGACGGATGATTCCGACTGTGTCTTTTGCTTTGCGGTTATACGTTGACCATGTCAAAGCCCGCGGCACGGGCCATGCGGTTCATGACCGCCAGACCGACACCACTCTGACTGTAGGACTCGCTGTAGATGCGGGTAATGCTTTCCTCGTCAGCATAGCGCAGCGCGGCAAACAGGTTGCGGGCAGCGGCAGCAGCGTCTGCACCCAGACTATAGCAGCGGCGATCGCCATAGGCGGCGATGTGCGCATCGCAGGTGAGAATCAGAGGCTTTTCTTTCGCGGAGGTGCTGTCATATTCGTGACAGATGCGCTTTTCCACGGCCTGCGCTTCGCCCTCATAGAGCGTCATGCGCGCACGGGGGGCATAGTGCTTGTGCTTCATGCCGGGGGAGGGGGCGGCTTCGCCTTCTTTGAGCGGTCGCATGATGCTGTCTGCAATCTTGCAGTCGCCCAGCACTGCGGCGATCATTTCGGGCGTGACACCGCCGGGACGCAGCACCACAGCCATGTCTCCGGTCAGGGAGACCACGGTGCTTTCCACGCCTACCGAGCAGGGACCGCCATCCAGAATCAGCGGTACGCGGCCATCCATATCTTCCAGTACATGGGCGGCGGTGGTGGGACTGGGACGACCCGAACGGTTGGCGGAGGGGGCGGCAATGGGGCAGCCGGAAAGGCTGATCAGTTGTCTTGCGATGGGATGCGAGGGCATACGGATGGCTACACTGTCAAGACCGGCGGTGACCACATCGGGAATGATGTCCTTGCGTGGAAGGATCATGGTCAGCGGACCGGGCCAAAAAGCGTCCGCCAGACGGCGGGCCATTTCATTGACATGGCACAGCGGCTCGATTTCGTTCCATTCGGCAATGTGTACGATCAGGGGGTTGTCGGCGGGGCGGCATTTTGCGGCAAAAATGGCATGCACTGCCTCGCTGTTCAGCGCGTCAGCGCCAAGACCGTAAACTGTTTCGGTGGGAAAGCCGACCACCTGCCCTGCCTTGATCAGTTCGGCACCAAGCTGCAGGCTTTGTTCGTCGGCCGAAAGAAATTGTGTCTGCATTTTTATGCCTTCAGCGGACGGATCAGAATGAAGGGGGTCAGCTCATCTCCCTGACCGGACGGATTGTCGGCCATGGCATCCTGAATCTGATCGTCGGTCAGCGGGAAGTTGTGGCAGTGCCCCAGCTGATTCTGGTCAAAGTCATTGGCGTCCATGACGACGGTGGGAATGCCCGTTTCCTTCAGCAGGGCGTCGCACAGTTCCACTGGATGTTCGGGGTTGATGATGCCCATGGTGTGGTATACTTCGAAAGAAGAATCGGGATAGAAGCCGTCAATGCCGGCAACGCCGTGACCGCAGATCTTATAGAACAGACCGCGTACGCCGAAGGGGCGGGTGACGGCGGAAACAGCGGCGGCAAACAGCACGCGGGGCAGACCGCAGATCTCGATGACCAGCTGCATTTTGTAGGGCTGATGCATGCCGATGCCGGTGGAGTTGTGACCGGCGAAGGGAGCCAGTGTTTTGGCCCAGAAACCGGGATGGGTATCCTCGAGGGTGCGCACATTGCCGGTGCACAGGCCCATCACCTTGGCGGTGAAGGAAAGGCAGTCACCCTCCTGATACAGGGGCAGTACATAGCGGCGCAGCAGCTCGGCCTGGCTTTCACCGGGCTGAACAAAATGCGTTTGAATGGCGAAACGCTGATACTTTTTGCCGTCGCGGCCATTCAGTACGCCGCGGTCAAAATATACGACGCCGTTTTCTTCGCGGCGTGTGTTTTCCTGATTGCGAGATTCACCGTGAGACATAAAATCCCTCCGAAAATGTGATGAATTGTATTGTACGCCTGTCCCGGCGGATTGTCAAATGCAGCTCCAGAAGGAGGTGGCGCCAAAACGCTCCGCAAGACCGAAGCCTTCGGCAACGGTGGCGGCGATGTCGGCAAAGGTGCTTCTTTCACCCAGATCGATGAGCTCCCGCATGCCCTTGTGCCATACCAGCAGCGGCACGCGCTCACGGGTATGATCGGTGCCCTTGTAGGTGGGGTCGCAGCCATGGTCGGCGGTGATGATCAGAAGATCGTCTTCCCGAAGCTTGGGCAGCATACCGCCAAGGTAGGCATCAAATTCCATCAGGGCTTTGGCATAGCCTTCCACATCACGGCGATGACCGTATACGGAATCGGTATCCACCAGATTGACAAAGCACAGACCGTTGAAATCCTGCTGCATATTTTCGCTCAGCGTTTCCAGACAGGCGGGATTGCCCGCGGAGTGCACCGAGGAGGTGATGCCCTTCATGCAGAAGATGTCTTCAATTTTGCCAACAGCCAGCGTATCAAACCCGGCGCTGCTCAGGGCGTCAAGCACGGTGGGGGCGATGGGCTCCAGCGAAAAGTCGTGGCGGCGGGGCGTACGGTAGAAGTCAGCGGCGCAGGTGCCGGCAAAGGGACGGGCGATCACGCGGCCGACAGCATGCTTGCCGCACAGCAGGGCACGAGCCTTGCGGCAGATATCGTACAGTTCATCGATGGGAACGATGTCCTCATGTGCGGCAATCTGGAATACGCTGTCACCGCTGGTGTAAACGATCAGCTTGCCGGTGCGCATGTGCTCTTCGCCCAGCTCTTTGAGGATTTCGGTGCCGCTGGCGGGCTTGTTGCCCAGCACACCGCGGCCGGTCATTTCTTCAAAGGGGCGGATTACTTCTTCGGGAAAACCGTCGGGATACAGCGGGAAGGGAGAATCCAGCTTCAAACCGGCCATTTCCCAGTGACCGGTGGTGGTATCCTTGCCCTTGGAGGCTTCCTTCATGCAGCCAAAGGCACCGACGGCAGGCATATCGGCTGACATCATCGTGCCGGGAATGCGGGACCAGCCGATGGAGCACAGATGGGGCAGTTCCAGACGGGTGTTTTCGGCAATGTGCCCGACGGTGTTGGCGCCTTCATCATCGTAGGCGGCGGCGTCGGGGGCATACCCCACGCCGACGGAATCGAGAACAATCCAGAATGCTCTTTTCAGCTTCATTTCTTTTCCTTTCTGAGCTCCTGCATACGGCGCTCCAGTACATCGGGGGCGGCAACGGAGTAACCGAAGAAACCCAGCGGTTCGCCGATGGCTCCATAGATGCCGTGGCTGTAGCTGACCAACTCCGCGTCCTCCAGATGGATACGGCCGGTTTCATCCGTCAGCTGTTCCTGTACGCCCATGCCCACGATGCGCCCGAGAAACATATCGTGAGAGCCAAGCTCCAGCATCTGTTCCACACGACAGGCAAGGTACAGAGGGCATTCGGCGATGGCGGGAGCATATTTCATACCGGTAGCGGCAACAGGGGTCAGATTGCAGGCGGCAAATTTGTCATAGTCCCGACCGGAACGGACACCGCACCAGTCCAACGGCTTCATCTGTGCCTTGCCGACCAGATTGACAACAAATTCACCGGAATCGGCAATGATATCATGGGAGAAGCGTTCCTTGCGGACGGAAATGGACACCATGGGCGGCTGGGAATTGACGGTGCCCGCCCAGGCGATGGTGATGATGTTGGGACGTTGGGTCTCCGAAGCGCAGGAGACCATCACAGCGGGCACGGGGGAGAGCAGCGTGCCCGGGGTCAGATCGATAAAAGCCATAAGTACTCCTTCAAAAAAGGCGAAGCACGCGGCTTCGCCCTGATGTTTTACTGTACGCCGTGGCCAAATTTGCTAAGAGGCCAGATCACGGAGCGGACATGACCGATGATCATGGAGCTGCTGATGGGGCCGACATAGCGGCTGTCGTTGGAGTTGCCGCGGTTATCGCCCATCACAAAATACTCATCTTCCCCGAGCTTATAAGGCAGGAAAGTGGTACGGGAAGGTACCATGGTGTCCATCCAGGATTCGTCCTTCATTTCGCCGTTGATGTAGACAACGCCGGCACGCATTTCAATCGTATCACCGGGAAGGGCAATCAGTCGCTTGACAAACAGCGTGCTTCCGCGGCCGGGATAGCGGCAGATGATGACATCGTTGCGCTTGTAGTCACCGGACCAGTATTCGGGTTTGGTCACCAACACGATCTCACCGTTGAGCAGGGTGTTGCTCATGCTCTGTCCATCAACGCGAACGGGCTCAAGGAAGAAAGTACGGATGACAAGTGTAATGGCCAGCGCGCAGGCAAAGGTGAAGATCCAGCTCATAATTTCCTGCTTTACGGTATATTTAGGCTTTTTGCCGTCCGGACCCTTGCGGGGCGGGATCCAGCTTTTCAGTTCCTCTTTGAAGGTCTTTTTTACTTTGATTTCCGCCGCTTCTTCGGCGGTTTTGACTTCTTCGTTTTCCATGTTTTCCATATTTATTGTTCCTCTGCTGTGGTGATGGTGGGCACTTCGCCCTGTGAGATCAGGCGCTTGCGGCGGCGCAGGAACTCCTGCCTGTCCAGCATGACAATGCGTCCGCAGCCGTGACAACGGATCTTGATATCCGCGCCGGTACGGGTGACCGTCCATTCATCATTGCCGCAGGGATGCTTCTTGCGTGTCTGCACCACATCCCCGAGACGGATCTCTTCAACCACAGGCATGCTCCTTTCTTTTTGGTTTCATTATTATACACGATAATGGCACTTTTTTCAATGCCTGCGGGGCATTGCAGCAAAAAAGCCCGGAAAAACCGGGCTGTGGGTTTATTTTTCGAAATCCTTGTACATCATGCTGGGCTGGATGCTTTCGTTGTTGTTGTACTTGTTGCTGGTATACAGCTCGTAATCGCCGTCGATGGTGTGATAATAGATCTGGCAGATATCCACATTGGGATAGATGCGCACCGGCTGTACGCAGTACAGTTCCAACGTCCAGAAGCCGTTGAAGCCTACGTCGCCAAAGCCGGCGGTGATGTGGATGCAGACGCCGAGACGTCCTACCGAGGAACGGCCTTCCAGCATGGGCACGTAATTCATGGTGCGGGTATGCTCCACAGTGCGGCCGAGGTACAGCTTGCCCGGCTGCAGCACCAGACCATCCTCGGGAATTTCGATACGATGGTAGGCGTTGGGATGCTTCATGTCGAGCACGGGCTCATCATAGACCAGCAGCTCGTTGTACAGGCGCAGGTTATAGCTGTTGGGGTTGACCTGAGATGGGGAAAAAGGGGTGATTTCAAGTCCCTTGCCCTGCTGGGCGATGATCTCTTTGCCTGAAAGAATCATTTTCTGTACGACCTTTCCTGTGTTGATATCCTGTTATCGGCGTTTGATGAACTGTCAGTTTTCCGGCTCGTTTTCTTCAAAAAGCAGGGGCTGTGTGTCGGATGGAACCAATACTTCCACATCCTGCAGCTTGCGGGTGATGGCATTGGAACGCTTGGAAGCGGTCTCGATACTGGTGGCGGCCTCCTGAAGCTTTTTCTGCGTTTTTTCCAGCAGCTGACCGAAGGTGGTAAAATCGTTTTTGACTGCGCCGAGCAGCTGCCATACCTCCGCGGAACGCTGCTCGATGGCAAGCGTGCGGAAGCCGAGCTGCAGACTGCTGAGCATGGCGGTCAAAGTGGAAGGACCTGCGATCATCACACGCTGGGACTGCTGCAGTTCTTCCATCAGACCGCGGGTGCGAAGTGCCTCGGCATACAGCCCTTCGGTGGGCAGGAACATGATGGCAAAATCCGTGGTGTAGGGCGGAGCAATGTACTTTTTGCTGATGCG
>JAKSQG010000078.1 GCA_024404275.1 Clostridia bacterium
AGGCCATGGCCGCCACAATGGCCGCCAGACCCGCCGTTTCGGTGCGGAAGATGCGCGGCCCCAGCGTAACGGCTTTTGCGCCGACCGCCCGCATGGCCTCGACCTCGTTTTCCGCCATGCCGCCCTCGGGACCAATAACGATGGCCAGGTCGGTCACATCTTCCGTGATGTACTGCCGCATCGTGCCGGCATGCTCATCCTCCCACGGCACCAGCACCAATTGGTGATTGGCAAGGCGCTTCAAAAGCTCCTTTTCGCTGATGGCATTTTCCACGGTGGGCACCACGGGACGGAACGCCTGTTTGGCCGCCTCGCGGGCGATCTTCTGCCAGCGGGCGATCTTTTTGGTGTCGTTCGCGTCAATTTTGGCCACGCTGCGGGGCATGTTGACGGGCACCAGCGCGCTGACGCCCGCCTCGGTGCACTTCTGCATCACATAGTCCATGCGGTCGCCCTTGGCGGCACCCTGATAAAGCGTCACGCGCAGGGTGGGCTCGGGGCTTTTGACCTCCTGCAGTACCCGCACGGTCACGCCGTCCGTCAGGTCTACCATTTCGGCGTCATAGGCACCGCCATTTGCAAACAATTGCAGGCGGTCGCCCGGCTGCATGCGAAGGACGCGCAGCGCATGGGCGGCGTCTTCCGCCTCCAAACGCGCCATGCCGTTCACAATGCCGTTTTCATCGGCAAAAAAGCGATGCATTTACTCCGCCCGGGCAGCCAGCGCCACCCAGTCTCCCTTCTGAAGACGGTCAAAAATGGTGTAGCCGTTCTTGCCAAGCACATCCCGCACTTCCTGCTCACGCTCCGCCAGAATGCCGCTGCACACAAACAGCGCACCCGGCTTGAGGTGTGCCTTGAGGGGGCCCGCCAGCAGGAAGATGACATCCGCCAGAATGTTGGCCACGGCAAAGTCGCACTTTACATCGTCCAGACCCGCCACCAGATCGCCCTCACGGATCTCGATCTTGTCGGACAGGCCGTTCTTTTCCACGTTTTCAATGGCCACACGCACAGCCATTTCGTCAATATCGACGCCCAGAATGTTGTCTGCGCCAAGGCGTGCCGCGGCAATGGCAAGGATGCCGCTGCCCGTGCCCACATCCAGCACAGAGCCGCCGGCATAGTGCTTTTCGATCATCTCGACGCACATGGCGGTGGTCTCATGGGTGCCGGTGCCAAAGGCCATGCCGGGGTCCAGCTCAATGATGAGGTCGCCCGGCTGCGCATCCCAGTTTTCCCAGCTGGGCTTGATGACCAGGTGCTTGCCGGCGCGGAAGGGCTTGTAATACTGCTTCCAGTTTTCCGCCCAGTCCTGCTCCTTGACGCCCTCGCTGGAGATTTTCAGCGTGCCCAGATCCATGCCCGTGATCGCGGGCAGCTCCTGCAGGCACTTGTCCAGACCGCGAAGGTCCTCCACAGAGGCAAACCACGCCTTCACCTGCACATCCTCGGGCATTTCATCCAGCATTTTGCGGTCGATCAGCTCCCAGTAGCCGTTGGGCTTATCGGGGTCGGGCACATCGGCACGGTCGATGATCTGCGTGCCCACGGCGCCCTGACGCATCAGCGCCTCGCTGACGATGTCGGCGCCCTCGCTCACGGTGGATACGGTGACTTCAATCCAATCCATGGTAACTCCTTAATTGTTGAACAGGCTCTTCACCTTGTCGGCAAAGGTGCGGCGTTCCTTGTATTCCTTGCCCGTGGTGGCGGCATCCAATTGACGCAGCAGCTCTTTCTGCGTTTCGTTCATGTGGGTGGGCACCTCCACGCGGACGGTGAAGATGAGGTCGCCCACATAGGTGCTGTTGGGTCGGGGCATGCCCTTGCCGCGCAGACGGAACTCGGTATCGGTCTGCGTGCCCTCGGGAATGTTGAAGGGCACGGTGCCGTCCAGCGTGGGCACTTCGATCTCGCCGCCCAAAGCCGCGGTGGTAAAGCTGATGGGCACTTCCAGATACAGGTTGCTGCCGTCGCGCTTGAACAGCTTGTGCGGGCGCACGCTCACCACAATGTACAGCGAGCCGTTGGGGCCGCCGTTGACGCCGGGTTCGCCCTGACCGTTCATCACGATGGTCTGACCATCGTCAATGCCCGCGGGCACACGCACGTTGGCGGTGCGCTTCTTTTTGACGCGTCCGCTGCCGCTGCACTGGGGGCACTTTTCCTTGATGATCTTGCCGCTGCCGCCGCAGGCGGAGCAGGTGCGGATGGTGGCCATGAAGCCCGACTGCACACGTACCTGACCCTGACCCTTACAGGTGGGGCAGGTGGTGGCGCTGGTGCCGGGCTTGGCGCCCGTGCCGCTGCAGTGCTCGCACTTTTCGGAGCGGTAGAAGTCAAACTTCTTCTCACATCCCTTGGCGGCCTCTTCAAAGCTGATGCGCAGGTCGTAGCGCAGGTCGTTGCCGGCCTGCGGCGCGTTGGCACGGCGGGCGGAGCCGCCCATGCCGCCGCCGAACAGCTGGTCAAAGATGTCGCCGAAGCCGCCCATGCCGCCAAAGTCGAAGCCGCCCGCGCCATAGCCCGCGCCGCCGCCGCCGTTCATGGGGTCATTAAAACCGAACTGATCGTAACGGGCACGCTTATCGGGGTCGCTCAGCACCTCGTTGGCCTCGTTCAGTTCACGGAAGCGCTGCTCCGCCTCTTTGTCATCGGGGTGCAGGTCGGGGTGGCACTCCTTGGCCATCTTGCGGTAAGCCTTTTTGATATCGTCCTGAGAGGCGTTCTTGGCAACGCCAAGCACCTCATAATAATCGCGTTTTGCAGCCATTTTTCCTCTGCCTTTTTAATCAGCAACGCGCAATGCGGCGTTTTGTGCCGCATTGCGCCAGTTGCAATTACAATTTGGTTTTATTTTTGAAGATTACTGCACGTCGCCGTCGGCGTTGAAGGAGCCGTCATCGTTCTGCGCGCCGGCACCGGGCTGGGCACCCATATCGGGGGCGCCGCCCTGCTGCTGGTACAGCTTGCCGAAGATGGCATACACCTTCTGGGTCATGGCTTCCATGGCAGACTTGATCTCTTCCACGTTGTTGCGCTCACGCACGGCCTTGAAGTCGGCAATTTCCTTTTCGACGGTGGCCTTGTCCTCGGCAGACAGCTTGTCGCCGTTCTCACGCAGCTGCTTTTCCAGCTCGTAGGTCATGGCGTCGGCATGGTTGAGGGTCTCGACCTCTTCCTTGTGCTTCTTGTCCTGCTCGGCGTACTGCTCGGCTTCCTTGACGCGCTGCTTGATCTCATCCTCGCTCATGTTGGTGGAGGAGGTGATGGTGATGTTCTGCTCGTTGCCCGTGCCCTTATCCTTGGCGGAAACAGACACGATGCCGTTCTTGTCGATGCGGAAGGTCACCTCGATCTGGGGCACGCCGCGGGGAGCGGCGGGGATGCCGGTCAGCTGGAAGCGGCCCAGGGTCTTGTTGTCATAGGCCATGGGGCGCTCGCCCTGCAGCACGTGGATCTCCACGGTGGTCTGGCCATCGGCAGCGGTGGAGAACACCTGGCTCTTTTCGGTGGGGATGGTGGTGTTGCGGTCGATCAGACGGGTGAAGATGTGGCCTTCGGTCTCCAGACCCAGGGACAGGGGGGTGACATCCAGCAGCAGCACATCCTTGACCTCGCCGGCCAGCACGCCCGCCTGAATGGCGGCACCCACGGCCACGCACTCATCGGGGTTGATGCCCTTGAAGGGCTCCTTGCCGGTGACCTTCTTGACGGCCTCCTGCACGGCGGGGATACGGGTGGAGCCGCCCACCAGAATGACCTTGTCCACCTGAGCGGCGGTCAGACCGGCGTCACGCAGCGCGTTCTGCATGGGGGTGATGGTCTTTTCGACCAGGTCGGCGGTCAGCTCGTTGAACTTGGCACGGGTCAGGGTCATATCCAGATGCTTGGGGCCGGTGGCGTCGGCGGTGATGAAGGGCAGGTTGATGTTGGCGCTCATCACACCGGACAGCTCGATCTTGGCCTTTTCGGCGGCTTCCTTCAGGCGCTGGAAGGCCATGCGGTCCTTCTTGAGGTCAATGCCGTTTTCCTTCTGGAAGGAGGCGGCAATGTAATCGATGATGCGGTTGTCAAAGTCGTCGCCGCCCAGATGGGTATCACCGTTGGTGGCCAGCACTTCGAACACGCCGTCGCCGATCTCCAGCAGGGACACGTCGAAGGTACCGCCGCCCAGGTCGTACACCAGGATCTTGTGGGCCTCTTCCTTGTCCAGACCATAGGCCAGGGACGCGGCGGTGGGCTCGTTGATGATGCGCAGCACTTCCAGACCGGCGATACGGCCGGCATCCTTGGTGGCCTGACGCTGGCTGTCGGAGAAGTAGGCGGGAACGGTGATGACGGCCTGGGTGACGGTCTCACCCAGATAGCTCTCGGCGTCAGCCTTGAGCTTCTGCAGGATCATGGCGCTGATCTCCTGCGGATTGTACTGCTTGCCGTCCACGGTAACATGGTAGTTGTTGCCCATCTCACGCTTGATGGAAGAGATGGTGCGGTCGGGGTTGGTGATGGCCTGACGCTTGGCGATCTGGCCCACCAGACGCTCGCCTTCCTTGGTGAAGGCCACGACAGAGGGGGTGGTGCGGGCGCCTTCGCTGTTGGCGATAACGACGGGTTCGCCGCCTTCCATGACGGCCACGCAGCTGTTGGTAGTACCCAGGTCAATACCGATGATCTTGCTCATTGTTTTGTTCCTCCGTAATCTATGTTGATTTGGTCAGTATACTTATTCAAAACGTGCTGTTTAACCGGCGACGACCTTTACCATCGCATGGCGCAGCACAGCATCGCCCATGCGGTAGCCCTTCTGGAACACCGCGCACACCGTGCCCGGCTCTCCTTCGGATTCATCGCCCTGCATGACGGCGTTTTCCAGGTTGGGGTCAAACTTTTCGCCCAAGCGGGAAACCGCCTGCACGCCGCGCTTTTCCAGCGCGTCATTCAGCTGCCGGTAAACCATCGCGACGCCCTCGTGCAGCTTTTCATCGCTGCTTTCGACGTCCAGCGCCCTTTCCAGGTTGTCCATCACCGGCAGAATGGTCTTGATGAACTCGCGGGCGCCATCCTCAAAGCTGTCGGCACGCACATCCTTGTTGCGGCGGCGGAAGTTGTCAAAATCCGCCTGTACGCGCTGCGCCATATTGAGATACTCATCACTGAGCTTCTTGGCTTCTTCCAGTTCTTTTTCCAGGTCTCTTTCCGGCGCCTTGTTTTCTTCGCCGGTCACCTCGGCATCCGCGGCGCCGTCCTCCATGACGGGGGTCTCGATCTCTTCAGGCTGCTGATTCACTGTTTTCTTATCCTTTTTCTTTATTTTGCTCACAGGGCTTCCTCCTCCACTTTCAGCAGGCGGGTCAGCTCCGCCGATACGGTCTCAAGCACCGCGATGGTGTAATCATACGCCATGCGGGTGGGGCCGATGACGGCAATGCTGCCTGCGTGCCCCTGACCGACCAGGTAGGGGGCGGTGATCATCGTGCAGCCCCTCAGGGCGCTCACGCCGATCTCTCCGCCGATGCGGATGGTCATGCCCTCGCCTCTGGGGCGCATCAGGTCGGCGATATCATCGCCCTGCACGGCGTCCATAAAGGCTCTGGCTTTGGCCACATCCTCGTACTACGGATAGTAGAGCATGTTGGCCGCTCCGCCCACCATCACACGGTCCGTCTCGGTCTGCTTTTCCATCTGCGCCGCAAGGTCCGCGATGCCGGAAAGCACCCTGGCATCCGTATTGCCCTGCGCCGCCACGCGGTAGAGCGTTTCACGCATCTGCCGCAGCGTCATGCCCTTGAAGCGCTCCGTCAGCATGCGGCTGATGGCGTACAGGGCATCGGCATCCAGGTTTTCGCTGATGCGAAGAATGGAGTCACGGATCACGCCGGAGCTGGTCACCACGATCAGCAGGGCCGAGCCGCGGCTGATCTGCACCAGCTGCAGACCGCTCACGCGCAGGTTGCTCTGCCGCGGCGTCATTACCAGCGCGGTGTAGTGGGTCAGGTCGCTGAGCGTTTCGGCGCACACGGTGGTTACATCCTCCATGTTGTGCACACGGGAGGTAAAGTAGGCGCGTACGCTGTCCATTTCGCTGTCGCGGCTGCGGGCGTTCAGCCCGTCCACATACAGGCGGTAGGCTTTGTCGCTGGGCACACGCCCCGCGGAAACATGCGGCTGGATGAGGTATCCCATCTCTTCCAGATCGGCCATCTCGTTGCGGATGGTGGCACTGGAAACGCCCAGCCCGCTGTTTTTGCTGATGGTGCGGCTGCCGACCGGCGTGTTGGTGCGGATGAAGTCCTCCACGATGGCCTGCAGTACCCGCAGCTTGCGTTCGTTTACGTCCATCGCTTCCTCCTTTCATCTTGTTAGCACTCAACGCCTTCGAGTGCTAACAACTGTATTCTATATCACTTCGGCGGCAATGTCAATAGTTTTGCAAAAAAATTTCACACTCCAAGGAGGACTGTAATACACTCCCGCTGCCGGTGAGCCAAAAAGCCCTGTATGACGGCGTATTTTTTTATTGCAAACCCTTTCATTCCTGTTACAAATTGTTAAAAAAGTGCTTTACGCATCCCCGTATTTCATGTTAATATATCGTTAATTATCTATGGCATGCGTATGCCGTGCAAATCCTGCCCCAAAGGGCAAGAAAGCAGGTTCACATGAGAAGATTCCAGAAACTCACCGCTGCCCTGATGGCACTGATGATGCTTTTCTCCGCCGCCTCCGCGCTGGCCGCCCCCGGCACCGCGCAGTATCTTCGTGTTGAGTATCTCGACGATGAAAACTACGATTCTCCCCTCTATCATATGGAAGAGAACGTGGACGGCTTCCTGCACGATTTTATCGTCTATTGCTTCAACAACGAAAAGTACTGGCCTGTCGACACATGGGATTATGCCATGCAAGAGCTGTTCGTTCCCGATGCGTTGATCCATCTCAGTGAAGCGGTCAAGGACAAGCTGTACCGTGTCATGTATGCCGGCTACCCTGCCGACAACCTGGGTCTCATTGAAGCTGCCGGTGAAAGCTATCATGATTATAACTGGATCAACGAAAATGTGGAGGTCACTGCTTCCGCGCTGGAGATGTTCCCGCAGCTGCAGGGCATTGACCTGACCCTGTATGATAACCCCGCCAACTACGGCGTGCAGGATATCAACAGCCCCCAGTTTGTCATTGTGTGTGCTGTGATCGATCAGCTGGAATCCTGGGCCTACAGCTTCGATGACGAGCTGACCGCCAAGTACCATAAGTTTATTCTGGAAAACCGCCGCCTCTATGCCCTGCTGGATGCCCTCTATAACATGGTCAACTATGACATGCCCGAGGTGGAAAACATCGAGGACTGGTTTGACGGTCACATCAACCAGCACGGTCACTACGCCACGCAGGTCGCCATCTGGCGCATCCTGCACGAAAACAACGTGCCCGGCAACGGTAAATCCGAAGAGGAAGCCATGCACAGCGACTCTCTGGTCAAGAAGCTGGTCGACTTTGCCAACGGCGTCGGCGAATATGCCAATGTAACGGTGCCCCCGCGCAGCACCACCTTTACATAGATGCAGGGCTACCGCGACAACCTGTTTGAAAACGGCAAAGTGCTGCTCCGTGCCGACAACACCGCCGTGGGCAAGGATGGCATCATCACCTTCACCCAGCAGGCAAACGGCACCTACGTATCCGAGCCGCTGCACTTTGACAGCGCCACCACCTATGAAATGCCCTATCACTTCAGCATGTCCAACGGCGGCAGCCTGAAGGACGAGGTCGTGCAGCACGGCGAAGGCGATACCTTCACCCTCGTGGCTGACACCCTGACCGAGGATACCACCGCCACCATCACCGTGGCGCTGGATGCCCGCTGGCCCTCTGAAGTGTATCAGTATGTGCGTGAAAGCCAGAAGGACCTGCCCGTAGAGGAGCGCACCACGCAGGAAATGTCCGGCTGCTTCTTCCACAGCGTGCCCATGGAGCTGACGCTCAAGGCGGCCGTGGAAAAGGATGACCCGGTGCCCCCGCCGCCCGTACCGCCCACCGGTGACAGCACGCCCGTAGCCATCCTCGCCGCGGTGTGCATGCTGTCCGTCATGGGCGTCACGATCCTCATCCGCAAGAGAAAGTAACGAACGAGGAGACGACTTTGGAAACCACGCTTTTTATGCTAAAAAGCATGGTTTCCAAACCTTCCGAGAAAA
>JAKSQG010000079.1 GCA_024404275.1 Clostridia bacterium
CAGGAGAACAGGATCAGACGGAGGACAGAAGCATGACCATTGAAAGCATCAGAAAAACGCCGGGGGATACAGCATGGTTCCGTCAGGACCGGTTTGGCATGTTTATTCATTGGGGGCTGTATGCGCTGCCTGCACGCCATGAATGGGTGCAGAACCATGAACGTGTGCCCACTGAAGAGTACAGTCGTTATATGCGGTATTTTGATCCCGACCTGTATGATGCGCGGGAATGGGCAGCGATGGCAAAAAAGGCGGGCATGAAATACGCCGTGATGACTGCCAAGCATCACGAGGGCTTTTGCATGTTCGATTCCGCTTATACGGATTTCAAATGCACCAACACGCCTGCAAAACGCGATCTTTTGAAGGAGTATGCGGAAGCTTTCCGTGCGGAAGGACTGAAGGTGGGTTTTTATTATTCCCTGATCGATTGGCATCATCCCGATTTTCCTATCGATATGATGCATCCGCTGCGGGATGATCCCAACGCGCTGCAGATGAACGAAGTAAGGGATATGCACCGTTACGCCCGCTATATGCGAGATCAGGTGACCGAGCTTTTGACCAACTACGGTAAGATCGATATCCTGTGGCTGGATTTTTCCTATCCTGATTCAAAGATCAAGACCGCCAACCCTTGGATGAAGGGAAAGGGCGCAGTCGATTGGGAAGCGGAAGAATTGATTGCACTGGCTCGCAAGCTGCAGCCCGGTATCATCATCAATAATCGCAGCGGCATTGAGCAGGACCTTTGGACACCGGAACAGTATCAGGTGACCGCACGCCCTGTGCACCCTGTGACGGGGGAGAATGTATGCTGGGAAGCGTGCCATACCTTTTCAGGCTCCTGGGGCTATTATCGCGATGAAATGACATGGAAAAGCCCAGAAATGCTGCTGCGGCTGCTCATCAATACGGTGTCGCTCGGCGGCAATCTGCTGATGAATGTGGGTCCCACAGCAAGAGGAGAGTTTGACGCAAGAGCACAGGCAGCACTGGGCGTGTATGAAAAATGGATGCATGCCTGCAGCCGCTCTGTATATGGCTGCACCATGGCAGAGAAGGAGCTGCTGGAGACCTGCCCACCTGACTGCCGTTATACCGAATCCATGGATGGTAAAAGGCTGTATATTCATCTGTTTGCTTACCCGTTTGAGCATCTGGAGATCAACGGTCTGGCGGGAAAAGTCGAATATGCCCAGTTCCTGCATGATGGCAGCGAGGTGACAATGACGGAAGGCAAGGTGGATCACTTCAGTGAAGGGGCTTCCAACAGTGACGACCTGTTGGTACTCAACCTGCCGCCCGTCAAGCCAGATATATTGGTGCCGGTCATTGAACTGTTTTTGAAAGAACGATAAGCAATAAAAAAACGCCCTCTCAGGCGTTTTTTGTTATGCTCAGAACTGAGTGAAGGTGAACTTTTCCCACGGAATATCCACAGGGGCATGGTTGGACAGGATGTCATCCACATGCATGAGCAGAGGATAATCATTGAGGTCGGCTTCGCCCTTCGCGGCACGAACCTTGATGGCGCGGGCGACGCGCACAGCAACGACCAGAGATTCGAGGGTGACGCCTTTCAGCTCTGCTTTGGCCTCGTCAATATCCAGACCGCGGCCCAGCAGGATGCCCACCAGACGGGTACGGCCGCCGTACACGGTCACATACAGGTCACCGACGCCCACCCACAGGTTGTTCTCGTTGAAAGCACCCTGGGATTTGAGCAGCTTGTTCATTTCACGGGAGGCCTGACCGAACACCGCGGCCTGAGAGTTGTAATGCAGCTCGCTGTCCAGACCGAAAGCCTTCTGGTTGAGGCCGATGGTCAGGGCGATGCCCAGCGCGTAGCCGTTCTTGAGGGCAACAGCGCTCTCAATGCCGGTGATGTCGGTGGACAGGCTGATGTGATAATAATCCGTCTGCATCAAGCTCTTGATGTAAGCCAGATCCTCGGGATTGGAGCCGCAGAAGGCCACTTCGGTCTGGTCATGGGCGACCAGTTCATAGCTGGTGCAGGGACCGCCGACCGCGTTGAGGGACAGCTTCTTGCCCATGTCATCCAGCTTCTTCTGCCACAGCATGGGGTAAGGCAGCAGCTTGCCATCGGGGGTGTCCATCAGACCCTTGGTAACGGTCAGCACGCGGGTACCCTCGGCAATGCGGGGCAGCACAACGTCGCCGAACCAATCCACACCGAAGCTGCTGACGCCGCCGATGACCAGGTCAGCGCCTTCCAGCGCCTTTTCCATATCCTCAACATAATAGAACTGCACGCCGGCGGGGAAATCCTTATTGAATTTGGGGTGACGGTTGTTGGCTTTGCAGCCGTCAATATACTCCACATCCAGATGAGTACCGACAACACGTACTTCGTGGCCATTTTCGCGGGCAGGGAAAGCCAGGGCAGAACCCATCTGACCGGCGCCGACAATGGTAATGACACTCATGTTAATTTCCTCTTTTCATATTATTCAAGGACAACATCGTCCTGGAGGAGCGCTTTCTGGAGAAGGGCAGTATCCACATCCGCAGGGCAGACCTGACTTTGCAGGGCGATGGCGGCGGCGGTACCGGCAGCCTGACCCATGGCGAACACGGGAGGCATGACGCGGATGGCAGCCAGTGCTTCACGGTCCATGGAGGCGCAGCGGCCTGCGACCAGCAGATTCTGCACATTCTTGGGCAGCAGGATACGGTAGGGGACGGGGTAAGCTTCGCCTTGTGCCGGAATGTATTTTACATTATTGCCGCCGTGCATGTCAATGGAGCTGCCGGCGAGGAATACTGTATCCTCAAAGGATTTTCCGGAGCGGATATCATCGCCGGTCAGGGTATACACACCATCGATGCGGCGGGTCTCACGCTGTCCCAGCATGTTGGCGGATTCCAGAAGACGGGCATGCTCACAGCCCGGAACGTATTTGCGAAGCAATCCCAGAATCTCATCCTGCTGTGCACGGGCGCGTACAGTGGCATCGGTGATCTCAAAGGGGTCGCAGCCGTTTTTCAGTGCCACACGGGACATGTTGACACGCCAAGTGCCGTCGGAGCTCTGGTAGATGGCCACTTTGGTACGCGGTACGTGGTAGTGGCCATCTTTGGTTTCAGCGGCAATTTCGGCTTCAAAGAAGCGGGTATCCCAACGGTCCCTGAGCGCGGCTTCCATCTTTTCCTGATCGATATTGTCGATCAGGAAGAAAAGGCTGGCAGGCTGGGTAGCACCGTTTTCATCGCCGTACAGGCAGGGCGCGCCGGAAGAAAGTGCGACATCACCGTCGCCGGTGCAGTCGATGATGGTATTGGCATCGATGCGGATCAGACCCGCCTTGGTGGCAAAAACGGCGCCTTCGATGCGGCTTCCATCCTCGCTCATGCAGCAGGATTGGAACAGGACGTGGTACAGCAGCTCCACACCGGCTTCACAGCACATTTCTTCAGCGCAGATGCGGAAAGCTTCCACGGTGAAAGGCGTGCAGTTGTGGTGACCCGGGACGCGGTAAGCGGCGTAGCTGCTGCCGGCCGGACACTCGGAGGGATGAATGGCGCCGCCGCGACGAACCATGCGCTGAATCATTTCCTCAAACAGACCGCGGATGACCTGCCGTTTTCCCTGCGGGTCGTAGCAGGTCATGAAGGGACCGACCAAACCGTTGGTGGCCATGCCGCCCAAAGAGCCGTTGGCGTCGGTCAGCAGTACCTTTGCGCCATGCCGGGCCGCACTGACTGCAGCGGCAATGCCGGCACAGCCGCCGCCGATGACCAGTACGTCGGTCTTTCGGACGGTGGGAATATCAAAAGTCATGTTCATAGACTGCTCCTTATCAACCCTTCACGCCGGAGCTGGTGATGCTTTCGATGAAGAATTTCTGACAGGTGAAGAAGAGAATCAGAACCGGCAGAATGGCGCAGACGGACATGGCCATGGTCAGGTTGGTGGAAGGGACTTCCTGTGTGTAATAGTACTGGATACCCAAGGACACGGTGTAATACTTTTTGCTGGGCAGGAAGACGAGGGGATTGAAGTAGTCATTCCAGCAGGTGACAAAGTTCATGATCAGCAGAGAAGCCACGGTAGGCTTGGTCAGCGGCAGCATGATCTGGGTCAGGATGCGGAAATGGCCGGCGCCATCCAGAAAGGCAGATTCCAGCAGGGAATCCGGCACAGTCATGAAGAACTGGCGCATCAGGAAGATCGACGTGACAGAGAACAGGGCAGGCAGGATGACAGCCCACAGCGTGTTGTACAGGGACAAATCCTTGAACAGCAGGAAACGGGGCACCACGGTGACCTGGCTGGGAATCATCATCACGCAGATGAACATGCTGAAAACGATGCCCTTGCCCTTGAACTGCAGCTTGGCGAAGGCGTAAGCGGCAAGAATGGAGACAAACATGATACCCAGGTTGGTGAAGACAACGATGAAGATGGAGTTGCCGTACATGGTCAGCAGCGGGACTTCGCCGCTGTTCCAGATCTCGGCGTAGTTTTCCCAACGGGGAAGGGTGGGGATCCACTGGAAGGGGTATTTGTAGATGTCACCGTTGATCTGCAGAGAGGCGGAGATCATCCAAAACAACGGCAGGACAAACATCAGACCAATCAAAGCGATAATAACCGTAGCAACGGTTTTGGAGGCAAGGTCGTATTTTCTGACTTTGATTTTCATTTCAACCGTCCTCCTTTATTAATAATGCACCCACTTCTTCTGACCGACGAACTGTACGGCGGTGAAGAAGAGAACAATCAAAACAAGTATCCAGGCCTCGGCACAGGCTTTGCCGAATTGCATTTTGCTGAAAGCCGTGTTATATACTTCCACCATGATGGAGGTATTATAGCGGGCCGGATTTTTCATGGACATGACGTTGACGGAAACGAAGACCTTGAATACCGCGATCATACGAACGATGATCAGGTAGAAGGTGGTCTGGGAGACCATGGGGAAGGTGATGTGGATGAACTGCTTGGTCTTGCTGGCACCGTCAATTTCCGCCGCCTCATAAAGGTCGGAAGAAACATTTTGCAGTGCACCCATGTAGATGATGATCAGATAACCAAGGCTGGTCCATACCAGCATGACCATGACGGGTATTTTACACAGATTTTTATCTGTCATCCATTTCAGACCTACAGTATCGTTGCTGAAGATGGATAGAATGTTGTTGATCAGGCCGTCCGTGCGGAACCAGCTCTGGAACAGCGTGGCAATGGCCACGGCATTGGCAATGTAGGGGATGAAATAGAACAGACGCAGGGTCTTGGGCAGGAAAACCTTATTGTTGAGCAGATACGCGAAAATAAGGCTCAGGAGGATGGAAATGGGTACGGTAATGAGCACATACAGGAAGGTGTTCTCAATTGCGGAGCTGAAGTTGATATCTTTGAAGATGTTGATGTAGTTTTGGAAGCCATACCATTTCATGCCCTTCAATCCGGCGGTGTACTTCCACTTGGTGAAGGAGGCATAACCGGAAAGGCCGATGGGGTAGACGATCAGCACCAGAAAGATGATCAGAGCCGGTGCCAAGAAAAGCCATGCGGTCAGGGTATCCTGTTTGCGTCTCATAAGTCATACTCCTTTAAAAACTGCTGCCGCCGCGGTGAAGCAGCGGCAGCAGCCTTATATTGCGCGGGATACGAAGTGTGGATTATTCGAGTTCGTCCATCTTCTCCTGGATAGCCTGGTTGATGACCTGCTCCAGTTCGGCCATGCCTTCATCGATGGTCATGTTGCCGCCGAGGATGCTCAGCTGATAGGTGGAAACGCTGGTGTTGCCGCCCATGCCGATGATGGTGTCTTCATAGGTCAGACCGCCGAAGTTCAGCACGACGCGCTCGAAGGACTCGATGTCGATCAGCTTGGCAGCGTCTTCCATGGAACCGAACACGTAGCTCACGACCTCGTCCTTATCGGCGTCGGCGTACATACCCATGTGGCCGGCCTTCAGGATGTGGTAGTTGCCTTCGGTGGCGAAGTACTTCACAAACTCCCAGGCTTCGTCAAAGTGTTCGCAGTCCTTGGTGATGGTCATGAAGCCGTACACGTTGGGGCCATCCAGATAGTTGGTCTGGCCGGCTTCCTGAGTGGGATAGGGCACGAAACCGACTTTGAAGTCGATGGGATACTGAGCGGTGTTGGAGATGAAGCGCCAGATGTTGCAGGTCACGTAGGAGTTAACACGATGCTGCAGGAAGGGATCGCAGTTGGTGCTGCCGGAAACACGGGACTCGGTGAAGGGGAACCAGATGCCTTCGGCTTCGCAGTCGGCCTTCATCTGCAGGGCTTCCTTGAACAGGGGGTTGGTCAGGATGGCAGAGAAGCCTTCTTCGTTATAGAAAGCATCGCCGCCGACGACCTGACGGACGTGGTTGACCCAGTTGGCGCCGCCGTCCAGGTTGTCACCGCCGCCGTAGATGCCATCATGAGTCATGGCGCGGCAGGCAGCAATGTACTCGTCCCAGGTCCACGCGGTGGGCAGCTCGCCCAGACCGGCAGCTTCCCACTCGGTCATGTTGACGGCAACGTACCACTGCAGGGCATCCACGGGGATGCCGAAGTAGTGCTCTTCACCATCGGAGTTGCGGAACTTGATGTCGGTACCGAAGGTTTCGGTCAGGTCAATGCCCCACTCGGCAATGGCGTCATCCAGCTCGGCATAGAAATCGGATTCGCAGCGGACGGAGGTCTTGTCCAGACCGTAAGCCAGCTGGAGGTCGATGATGTTGCCGGCCATCAGCATGTTATCAACAGCCTGGTTGCCGTCGGTGGAGTTGTTCTGCACGTCGAGTTCGATCTTGACGTTGGGGTACATGGCCTCAAAGTCATTGATCAGGTCCTGCATGCCGTAGTTGGCGGCATAAGCAGTAACGAAGTGCAGCGTGATGGGTTCTTCGGCGGTAGCGATGGCGGCAAAGCTCATCACCATGGCCAGAGCAACCAGCAGGGACAGGAAACGCTTGAACATTTGATTGTCCTCCTTTGAAATTGCGTGTTTTGAAACTCTTCGTTCAAAACATCTGTGTTATTAATGTACACCTTGGTGAAAATTTTGTCAAGTAGCACAAATAATGTTGCAAAATGCGCATGAATGAGCGTATAATATGACTGACTTTGAGCAAAGGAATCGATTCTATGAGCAATGATCCGAGAGATGAAGAACTGCTGCGGCTGCTTGAGAAGCATGAGTACCTGAGCGTGCATACGCTGGCATAGGAAATGCACCTGAGTGAGTCCACGGTGCGCAGGCAGCTTTCGCACATGGCTAAAAGCGGACTGGTCAGGCGTACGTACGGAGGCGTTACGCTGGCACATCCGCAGGGCAATCCATTTTCCATGAGAAACGAGAGCAACACAGAGGAAAAACGCCTGCTGGCGCAAAAAGCCTGTGCGCTGATTCCCGAAGGCGGTGTGATCTTTCTGGACAGCTCCAGCACGGTGGTGAATATGCCGTAGTTTATGAAGAAGCTGACGGGTATCACGGTGGTGACAAATGGGTTTGAAGTCTGCCGTCAGCTGATGAACCAAACACAGGATCTGTATTTTATCGGCGGTTTTGTGGATAAGCGCGATGAAGCCTGCCGAGGGAAATATGCCCTGCAGCAGTTAAAAATGATGCATTTCGATGTCGGCTTTTTTGCATGCAGCGGTCTTGGCGAGGATGGCGTTCTTTCGGGATACACCGACAGCGGAAGCCTTATCGTACAGACTGCTTTGGAAAGCTGCGATAAGCGGGTATTTCTCTGTGACAGCAGCAAGCTGTTTTTGCGGCGGATTCATGCCATCTGTTCTCTGACAGATGTAGATGAAGTAATTTGCATGGAGCCGCTGCCGGAAAAGCTGCGGCGGATGGTCGGAATCAACCGTCCGGAAAAAACAGAAGAGGTGAGATAAATGGCTTCCTATACTATTGGGATCGATTTCGGAACGCTTTCCTGCCGTGCATTGGTGCTTGACCTGGACAGCGGCAAGGTGATGGGTAATGCCGAACATGGCTATCATGTTTATGAAAAAAGGTTACCGGACGGAACGCCGTTGCCGGAACGCATCGCACTGGGGGACCCGGCAGACCACCGTGAGGCACTGAAATGCTGCGTCCTCGACGCGACTCAAAACACTGGCATCTCATCCACTGAGGTGCAGGGCAACC
>JAKSQG010000008.1 GCA_024404275.1 Clostridia bacterium
CCTCGTTGGCTTCCTTGTCAGCGGTGAGGGAGGCAATGGCAGCCTCGCTGGCCTCCTTGTCGGCGGTGAGGGAGGCGATGGCGGCCTCGTTGGCTTCCTTGTCAGCGGTGAGGGAGGCAATGGCAGCCTCGCTGGCTTCCTTGTCGGCGGTGAGGGCGGCGATAGCAGCCTCGCTGGCTTCCTTGTCAGCGGTGAGGGAGGCGATAGCAGCCTCGTTGGCTTCCTTGTCGGCGGACAGGGCAGCGATGGCGGCCTCGTTGGCTTCCTTGTCAGCGGACAGGGCAGCGATGGCAGCCTCGTTGAGTTCCTTGTCAGCGTACAGGGCAGCGATGGCGGCCTCATTCGCTTCCTTGTCATCGGTGATGGAGGCAATGGCCGATTCGTTGGTCTCCTTGACCGCAGTCAGGGCGGCGATGGCGGCTTCATTGGCTTCCTTATCGGCGGACAGGGCAGCAATGGCAGCCTCGTTGGCTTCCTTGTCGGCGGTGAGGGCGGCAATTTCAGCCGCGTTTGCTTCGTTGGCGGCGTTCAGCTCGGCAATGCGCGCCGTATCGGCGGTACACTGTTCACTCAGCTGCCGCACTGTGGTCTCGGCATCCGTGCGCTTGTTTTTTTCATCGATAAAAAAGTACGCAAGAACACCGCCGACCGCAATCATAATGGCCAGCAGAATTGCCAGTACCTTCTTTGCCATGGTCAGGACCTCCGTTTTTTTCAGCGGAATACAAGGAAGCGGGGGAGAGGGGAATTATTCCTCCTCTTCCTCCTCGGGCAGCTCGGCGTTGTGGTACACATCGGCCACATCGTCGTTGTCATCCAGCATATCCAGCAGCTTCTGGATCTTGGTCAGGGTTTCCTCATCGGCGATGGCGACGGTGTTCTGGGGGATCATCTTCTTGTCGGCAGACAGGAAGGAGAGACCCTGAGCTTCCAGCGCTTCACGCACGGCGGAGAAATCGTTGGGAGCGCTGTAGATTTCAAACACATCGTCCATGGCCTTGACGTCTTCGGCACCGGCTTCCAGCGCCATCATCATCATTTCATCCTCGTCCATGGCGGGGGTGCGCTCGACGATGAACTGGCCCTTGTTGTCAAACATGTAGGCAACGGAACCGGGGGTGCCCAGAGAGCCGCCGTTCTTTTCAAAAATGTGGCGAACGTCGGCAGAGGTGCGGTTGCGGTTATCGGTCACGATATTGCAGATGATGGCGACGCCGCCGGGGGCATAGCCTTCATATACGATCTCTTCGTAGTTGACGCCGGTGCCTTCGCCGGAAGCCTTCTTGATGCTGCGCTGAATGTTATCGTTGGGCATGTTGTTGGCCTTGGCCTTGGCGATAACGTCACGAAGCTTACCGTTGCTTTCGGGATTGGCGCCGCCTTCACGTACGGCGATGGCGATTTCACGGCCGATCTTGGTAAAAATCTTGCCGCGGGCAGCGTCGGCCTTGCCCTTCTTAGCCTGAATATTATGCCATTTGGAATGTCCGGACATAAATAACCCTCCAAAAATCAATATACGAAAGAATTATAGCACAACCGCCTGCCCTCGTCAAATGAAAAGGCCTCCCGAAATGGCTCCCGCAGACAAATTTTTTAATCATTTCTTCATATATTGATAAAAAAGGGAAAATCAACGGAAGGTGTGGCAATCGCATGCACATTGTGCTATAATGTATCCGGAATCCTATGCATTGCAGAAAGAGTGAAAATTGATGGCAGTACAGCCGGACAGCCGCGGAACGTGCATCAGGGTCAACCTGACAGCCCTTGCCGAAAACGCCGCGGCACTGAAAAAAGCCGTGGGCGCCGTTCATATGATGGCCATTGTCAAGGCCAACGCGTATGGTCATGGCATGGTGCAGGTAGCCCGCGTCGCGTTGGAGAACGGCGCTGATTTTCTGGGCGTGGCGACCCCGTAGGAGGGTCAGGCGCTGCGTGAGGCGGGCTTGACCGCCCCGGTGCTGGTGTTGGGCAATACCGGCATCGATGGTGCGCGCATTTGCGCCGCAAACGGCATTACCCAGGCGGTCTGCGATGCAGACGGCGTAAGGCGCATGCAGCGCGCCTGTGAAGAACTTCAGATGACGGCGTAGGTACATCTCAAGTGCGATACCGGCATGAGCCGCATCGGTGTGAGAAGCGAGGAAGAGGTACAGCAGGTACTGGATGCGTTGAACGAGTGTCCTGCTGTGAAGCTCACCGGCGCGTTCATGCATTTTGCGGCGGCAGACGGCGACGAAGCCTTTGCCCGCAAACAGTTTGACACCTTTATGCGTCTGACGGCACCGCTGCCGGCGGGCATTGTGCGCCACGCGGCGGCCAGTGACGCTTCCATCCGCTTCCCCTGGGCACGGCTCGATATGGTCCGCGAGGGCATTTCGCTCTACGGCTGCCCGGGCGTGCAGAGTGGGATCACGCTGCGTTATGCCATGAGCTTTGAAACACGGGTGGAATTTATCAAGACACTGCCTGCGGGCGAAACGGTGGGCTACGGCCGCACCTGGACGGCTCCGCGGGAAACACGTGTGGCGACCCTTGGCGTGGGCTATGGTGACGGCTATCTGCGTTCCGCCTCCGGCAAGGCACAGGTGCTGATCGGGGGACAGCTGTGCCCCGTGATCGGGCGTGTATGCATGGATCAGATCATGGTGGATGTGACCGATGTGCCCGGTGTGCAGGAAGGCGACTGCGCTGTATTGATGGGGCGTCAGGGCGAAATGGAGATCACCCCCGATCAGCTGGCTGCCTGGGCGGGCACCATCAGCTATGAGGTCATGCTCTCTCCCCATCCCCGCGTACCCGTCCTATATTATGAGGAAGGAAAATAACCCGGAATGAAGAATAAAAACAACGGAGCAAAGCCGATCTACAAGCCCTACCTGAAGGGCAATGTCATCAGCGGCACGGCGGCCAAACGCGGCCTTTCCGTGCTGGGCATGGAAGTGCTTTTTGCTTTTATGTTTGTGCTGATCGCCACCATGGCTACGGGCGGCGCGCATTGGATCACCGTATCGGTCAACGTGCTGCTGGTGTTGGGTGCGGCGTTTGCCATGTATAATGCCGGTGCGGGCAAGGGCGAGGGCGATGTGGGCTTTGCTGAAATCGCTCAGGCGCGGCTGGACAGCGGCAAAAACGTGCCCGACAGCGAAAAGGACCGCTGCTACAATGCATTGAAAGGCTTTTTTTCGGCGGCAGTTGGTGCACTGCCGGTGTTTGCGATAGCGCTGCTGTTTTCCCTGATCGCGCATCGTCAGCTGGTTTCCATGGGTGTGCTGCCTTCCTGGGTGGCGGCCTATGAGCAGCATGAGGACATCGGTGCCGCCCTGGCGTGGTACAGCGAAGTGTCACCTGTCACGCTGGAGGATATCCTGCGCATTATCATGCGCGTGTTTGTGTTCCCGTTTGTCAACATCGCCGGCGCGGATAACTACGATGCCATGTATCTGGTGGACCGTCTGAGCCCGCTGCTGGTGCTGATCATGCCCTTCTTCTACGGTCTCGGTTATCTGCGCGGACCGCATCTGCGTGCCATGGTGCATGGCAACATCCGCCAGAACCGCCGCCGCCATAACCGCAAGGAACGCCGCGCCCGTGAAAAGCGCGCCCTTGAGATGAAGCAGAAAAAGGAACTGGTGTAAGTATGCGCATCATCGCGGGGGAAATGCGTTCCCGAACGATTCTGGCGCCCAAGGGCAGTGAGACGCGGCCCACGCTGGACAGGACCCGGGAATCGCTGTTCAATATCATTGCCGCGGAATGCCCGGGGGCCCGGGTACTGGATCTGTACGCCGGCAGCGGCGCCCTTGCGCTGGAGGCCATCAGCCGCGGCGCGGACAGGGCTGTGCTGTGCGACTGCTCACGCGAGGCAGCGGCTGTGATCCGGCGCAACATCGAGTCGCTTAAGGTGGACGACAGGGCGGAGCTTTTGTTCATGCGTGATGAGCTGGCCATCCAGACGCTGGCAAAACGGCAGGAAAAGTTTGACCTGATCTTTCTGGACCCGCCCTACCGCTGCGATACCGCGCCGGCGTGCAGGCAGCTGCTGGAAGCCGGTGTGTTTCTGCCGGGTGCACTGGTGATTATTGAACATCTGGAAACCGTGACGCCGCAGGTATCGGCCGCCTTCCGTCAGACGGATCGCCGTCGCTACCGTGATACGGCCATTACATTCTATCGGATCGAGGTGAACGAAAATGCCGAAGGTGTGGATCTTTCCGGGCAGCTTTGACCCGGCAACGCGGGGACATGAAGATCTGATCCACCGTGCTTCGCTTCTGTGCGATGAATTGATCGTAGCGGTGCTGATCAACCCCGATAAAAAGGGCCTGCTGCCCTTCAAAAAGCGCATCGAGATTCTAAAAGCGGTCTGTGCCGACCTGCCCAATGTGCGGGTGGACAGTCATAACGGCTTGCTGGCGGATTATGCGCGGCAGCAGAATGCCGCTGCCGTGGTGCGCGGCGTGCGCTCCGGCACAGAGATGGATTCCGAGCTGCCGTGGTCCACGTTCAACCGCGCGCTGTACGAGAATTTTGAAGCGGTCTATCTGCCCGCACGGCCCGATCTTCGGGATGTGTCGAGCAGCATGGTGCGTCAGCTGGCTGCCTTCGGCGGCGATATCACGCCCTTTGTGCCCGAAAAAGGGGCGGAGCTGATCCGCAATTATCTGGAACATCATATCTGAGGAGGATATTCACATGGCGATGAAAGTTTTCAACATCATCAGCAACATCCAGGGTGTGCTTGAGAATTCGAAGACCAACCTTTTCTCCGGCGGCCGTGTGCTGGTGGACCGCAAGAATCTGGAAGAGCTGCTCCGCGAGCTGTCCGACAGCATGGAGCCCGATCTGGTGGCGGCCCGTGATCTGCTGGCGCAGACGGATGAAATCCGTGCACAGGCCGACGACTACAAGCGCAAAACGGTGTCGGAAGCCAATGCCGAGGCGGAACGCGTCAAGCGTGAATCCGACATGAACCTGGCCAAGGCGCAGAATGATACCGAAAAGACCTGCCGCGACATGCTGGAGCAGGCTACGGCCAAGTCCAACGAGATGATGAATCAGGCTGCCGAGCATGCCAACCGCCGTGTGGCGGCGGCCGATGAAGAGGCCAAGCGTCTGGTCAGCACCAACGAGATCACCCTGCGCGCCCAGGCCCGCGCCGCCGAGATCGAAGAAAAGGCGAACCGTGAGGCCGATGAGCTGCGCCGCCGCACCATGCAGGAATTGTCGGATGTGCTGCTGCAGGCGGAAAACGTGCTGGGCGGTCAGCTGAACGGTCTGCGTTCTGCCCGTCAGCAGCTGGCGGGCGGCTATGCCGCCCCGGAGGCCGAATACCCCGAAACGGTGCAGCAGTAAGGGCGGTCAGCGGGCTTTTTGTGCCTTTGAAATGCACGGGAGGGCGTCCGTTTGATACAAAACGGTTAAATATTGAACACCCCGCTCAAAAAAACTTGACAGCCCGATGGAATAACGATATAATGTTAAAGCTGTTTTGATGGGTTTTTCCCGGAAAAACATAACGTGATGAACAGCGCGATTAAAAGCGTGCAGTCATTATTTTAAGGAGTGAATACGATGTTCCGTACCTATCAGCCGAAGAAGCGTCAGCGCAGCAAGGTGCATGGTTTCCGTGCCCGTATGTCCACCAAGAACGGCCGCAGAGTACTGGCTGCCCGCCGCCGTCGTGGCCGCAAGGAACTGACGGTCTGACACACTTCCGACCGCGCACGGCGCGGCCAATGAAGAAGCATGGCTCAACCCGCCCCGGTGCCTGCCATCGAGCATTCCCGGGGCGGGTTTTCCATGCCGCTTTGAGGGCGGAAAAGACATGCAGAAAGCGTTAAGACTGCGTAAAAACGGTCAATTTCAATATGTTTTCCGAAAAGGCAAGGGGATGGGCACACGCCTGGTCTCCTTAACCTACGTGCGTGCCAATCGGCTGCAGGTAGGTTTTTCGGTGAGCAAAAAAGTAGGCCATGCCGTGGTGCGCAATCATGTGAAGCGCCGTCTGCGGGAGATCATCCGCTTGCAGGCTCCTCAGCTCAAAAACGGTTACTACATCTTCGTGGCCAGGCCTGAGGCCGCGGAAGCATCCTACATGCAACTGGAGAAGGCCGTCAACAGCCTTCTGCGCAGACAGAATCTGTACAAGGAACATAGCACTGAGTCAGGGGACGAGCAGTCATGAAGCGGTTCATGCTCGGCACGCTGCGCTTCTATAAGCGGAATATCAGTCCGCTCCTGCCGCCCGCGTGCAAATATGTTCCCACCTGTTCGGAATACGCCCGCATCGCCATAGAGCGCTACGGCGCGGCCCGCGGCGGCATGATGGCCGCCGGCAGACTGTTGCGCTGCAATCCCTTCGCCAAGGGCGGGTACGATCCCGTCCCCGAGGCAGAATCCATTGACCAGGAAGGACGGAGAATGAAAGAATGACCGCTTGGTTCAAAAGCATCCTCGAATGGATCTACGGAGTGGTGGGCAGCTACGGCATCGCCGTAATGATCTTCACCGTAATGTTCCGCGTGATCCTCACCCCGTTTGAAGTTTCCTCCCGTAAGGGCATGCGCAAGATGGCGGCAATTCAGCCCAAGCTCAACGAGCTGCAGAAAAAGTACGCCAACGATCAGGCCAAGCTGCAGCAGAAGCAGTCCGAGCTGATGCGCAAGGAACACTATAATCCCCTGTCGGGCTGCCTGCCGATGCTGCTGCAGTGGCCCATCCTGCTGATCATGTTCTACGCGATGAGAGACGTGGCCAGCGAAAAGCTGATCGGTCAGGCCATTTCGCTGCTGACCGGTGAGACCCCCAAGTACGAAAGCTTCCTGTGGATCAAGAACGTATTTATGGCCGACTCTCCCTTTACCGCCATTGCCCCCGATGCTACCGGCCTGATCGCCGCGGGTCAGGGCGTATGGCAGGGCGTGTTCAACGGTCTGTCCGAGCTGCAGAAGACCAACCTGCTGACGGTGATTCAGCAGTATGTGCCTGCTGCCGCCGGTCTTGGCTTTGAAGAGGTATTCAACTTTGCCTCTTCCGCCACCCTGAGCACCACCATCAACACCTATGTGATGCCCGCGCTGCAGCAGATCCCCGCTTACGTGGCGGATGTGGCTGCCGTGCCCGGTTGGAAGAACGTGGGCTTCCTGCTCTTCAGTGTGACTCTTTTCCAGAACTTCAACGGTCTGCTGATCTTGCCTCTCCTGTCCGGTGTGACCCAGTGGGCCATGACCAAGTTCAACCCTGCCATGCAGCAGCAGCCCCAGCCGGCTGGCCAGCAGAAGGGCATGGGCAACTTCATGACCTGGTTCTTCCCCATCTTCTCTGTGTTCATCTGCTTGAGCAGCAACGCCGGTTTTGCCCTGTACTGGGTAACCATCAACATTTTTGCGACTGTGCAATCTATCCTTATCAACAAGTATCTTGAGAGCAAAGACGCCAAACAGAAGGCGCTGACAGAAGGGAATACCGCCAAATGAGCAAATCGATCGAAGTAAAGGGCAAGTCCCGCGAAGAGGCCATTGAAAAAGGCCTTCAGGAACTGGGGCTGACCATTGCCGAAGCCAAAGTGGAAGTGGTGACCGAAGGCAGCAAGGGCCTGTTCGGATTCTTCGGAAGCCGTGAATGGGTGATCCGTGTGACCTCCACCGAAGAGGAAAAGCCCCTTTTTGATACGCATTCCCTGTTTGAGGATGCGCTGGACAATACTCCCCGCGCCAAGAAAGCGCCCAAGCCCGCTGCCGAAAAACCCGTAAAGTCCGAAAAGACTGCCGAGAAGGCCCCGAAGGCCGAGAAGCCTGCTGAAAAAGCCCCGAAGGCCGAGAAGCCCGCTGCTGAGAAGGCTCCCAAGGCTGAAAAGCCTGCGAAGCCCGCCGCGGAGAAGGCTCCCAAGGCCCCAAAGCCGGCCAAGCCCGCTGCCGAAAAGGCGCCCAAGGCTGAAAAGGACCCCGCTCAGCCCAAGCCCAAGGCTGAAAAGAAGCCTGCCGCTCCCGTTGAGAAAAAGCCCATCGTGCCGGCTGAACAGGCCGATCCCGCTACCAGCGCCGGCAAGGCGCAGAGCTTCCTGCAGGAACTGACCCGCCTGATGGGTGTGGAAGTCTCCGTTGCCGTTGCTACCGATGAGGAAGGCAATGTGCGCGTCAACATGGAAGGCGATGGTCAGGGCATTCTGATCGGCCGCCATGGCGAAACGCTGGATGCGCTGCAGTATCTGACCAGCCTGCAGGTCAACAAGGGCCGCGGTGAGTATACCCGCGTCACGCTGGATACCGAGGGCTACCGTGCCCGCCGCGAGGAAGCGCTCATCCGTCTGGCCAACCGCATGGCCAACCGTGCCATCAAGACCGGCCGCCGCGTTTCCCTCGAACCCATGAATCCCTATGAGCGCCGTGTGCTGCATTCCGCTCTGCAGGGAAATGAGGCAGTGACCACCCATTCGGAGGGCGAGGAACCCAACCGTCATGTGGTCATCACCGTGAACAAGCCTGCCCGTGCTCCCAAGGCCGCAAAGCCCCAGGAGGCCCCCGCTGAGGCGACGGAAGTCAAGAACGAAACGGCTTCTGAAAACGAATAATACGCTTCTGACAGGACGGCTTCGGCCGTCCTTTTTTGTCAAGAAAGGAGAAAATCAAATGATGCTCGATCCCATTTTGATGCTTCCCGCTTTCCGTTACGGTGCGATGACCCCCTGGGGTGGACGCGGACTGGAAAAGATCGGCAAGACGATCCCCGATGAGCGTACGGGTGAAAGCTTGGAGGTATCCGTGCTTCCCGGACTGGAAAGCCGTACCGTGAAGGGCGAAACGCTGACCGAGCTGCTGCAGCGTTATGGTACTGCGCTGCGGGGCGAAAAGGTGAGCGAGACCTTTCCGCTGCTGCTGAAGTTTATTTCCTCCGAAGAGAGCCTGTCTGTGCAGGTGCATCCCGATGATGCATATGCCGGAAAATATGAAAACGGCAAGCTGGGCAAGACGGAAGCATGGGTCATTCTGGATTGCTGTGAGGGCGCGCAGATCGTGTTCGGCACTGCTCCGGGCATGACCCGCGAGAAGCTGACAGAAGCCTGCGCCAAGGGCGGCGAAACGCTGCGCAGCAGTCTGCGTTTTGTGGATGTCAAGCCGGGTGATGTGTATTTTATTCCTGCCGGCATGCTGCATGCCATCGGTGCGGGCATTACGCTGATGGAGATTCAGCAGAGCAGCGATGTGACCTATCGCTTCTACGATTGGGACCGTGTGGATAAAAACGGCAAGCCGCGTGAGCTGCACATCAAGAAGGGTCTGGATGTGACAGCACTGGATCTTTGCAGTGAGGCGACACAGGCGGAAGAAAAGGACGGCGTGGCGACTTATATCAACGAAAAGGCTTTTTCGCTGGATAAATGGTTTGTGCGAGGCGAGAAGCAGCTTTCCGCAACGCCGGAAGCTTTCCGCATTCTGTGCCCGATGCAGCCGATGCGCCTGGAGTGGGCGGATGGTGCGCTGGATCTGAAGCTGGGTGACAGCGTGCTGCTGCCTGCCATGATGAAGGATGCCGTGCTGAAGGGCGAAGGAGCAGCTTGGGTAATGAGCCCCGGGGCGGAAGCATGATTCGGCTGGCGTTTGTAGGCTCCAGCTTTATTGCCGACCGGCTGATGAACGGCCTCAAGCTGGTGGAGGGCTGGCAGCTGACGGCCTGTTATTCCCGCGATGCCGTCCGCGCGGCGGAAAACGCCGTTCGATGGGGAGCAGAACACTCCTATGGTGACTGGGAAGCCTTCTGTAAAGCCGATTGCTATGACGCCGCGTATGTGGCGACGCCCAACATCTGCCATTTTGAGCAGACGCGGGACCTGCTGTGCAGCGGCAAGCATGTGCTGCTGGAAAAGCCTGCGACGCTGACGGCGGCGGAGTTTGCCGAGCTGATGAAAACGGCAGAGCAGCATGGCGTTTGCCTGATGGAGGCCATGCGCCCCATGCATCTGCCCGACCTTCCGCTGATCGAAGCTGCGATGGAGCGGCTTGGCGTGATTCGCTATGCTGATTTTCCGTATTGCCAGTATTCTTCCCGTTACGATAAATACCGTGTGGGCATTGTGGAAAACGCCTTCAAGCCCGAATTGGCAGGCGGTGCGCTGATGGATATTGGCTGTTATGCGGTCAGTTGGATGGAGCGGCTGCTGGGGATGCCCAAAACGCTCCGGGCAGATACCATCTATCTGCCCGGCGGCATTGACGCGGTGACCACGCTGATGGCAGCCTATGAGAATTGCATCGCGGTGGTCAGCGGCTCCAAGGTGCATCAGAGTATCCGCCCCTGTGTGATCGAGGGGGAAAAGGGCACCCTGACGCTGTCACCCTTCCCGATGCCAAACAAGATGCGTCTGGAGCTGCGGGACGGCACGGTGGAAGAACAGCCCATCCGCTGCTGTGCGGCAGATATGTGCTATGAAGCGGAGGATTTTCTGGCCCTGTGCCGTGGTGAACGGGATGGTGCGGACGACCTGCGTCATTCGCTCCATGTTATGCGCCTGATGGATGAAGCCAGAAGGCAGACCGGCATTGATTTTACCCGGGAGCAATCCGAAAAAGCACACAGGGAGGAAATGCTATGGCGGTAACAGTCTATCACAAGCTGGTACGGGACCGCATCCCGGAAGTCATTGCGGCGGCGGGAAAGACCTGCGTGACCGAAGTGCTGCCGCAGGAAACATATATCGAGATGCTGGATGCCAAGCTGAATGAAGAGCTGGCGGAGTATCAGGAAAGCAAATCGATGGAAGAATTGGCCGACCTGCTGGAAGTGGTGCGGGCGGTGGCTGCCGCAAGGGGAAGCTCCATCGAAGAGGTGGAAAAGATCCGCTGCGAAAAGGCTGCAGCCCGCGGCGGGTTTGAAAAGCGCCTGCTGCTGACCGAGGTACGGGACGAAACGTGATCACAAGGGAGAAAAGGATGCGCGTACTGGATATCGATCTGGATTTTTTCCTGGCAGATTGCTGCCCGTTGGCAGACGAGGGACAGCGTCCTGAACTGCAAGGGCATGAACCATGGGAAGAGGCGGAGGTCATTCGCTTCCTCGAGGAGCATTGCGGATTGAACGCCGAAGCACCTATTCCGGGGCGTGTGTTTGAGACGCATGACGAGGCGCTGCTGTTCTGGGAGGAACAGATAGCAAAAGGTACGCTGACACCGCCCTTCCACGTGACGCATGTGGATGCGCACAGTGACCTTGGCATCGGCTATCCCGGTCCCGGTTTTGTGCTGTACAATGTGCTGTCCATGAAGCCGGAAAAGCGCTTGAATCTGCAGGCATTTTATGACCAGTGCAAGCTGGACGAAGCAAACTATTTGTTGTTTGCTCTTGCCATGCGCAGGGTTTCATCACTGGACAACGTGCGTAACCCGAAGTCCCGCCCGGACATTCCCAAGGAGCTTCTGAATGCGGATGGGGATATCCAAATGCAAAGCCTGACCTCACGCATGTTTGAAAAGCAGAACGGTCCCGAACCGGTCATCCCCTTCAGTGTCTATGATGACTGGAAAAGCTTTCATGCGCGGGAGCCTTATGACTTTGTCACACTGGCCATTTCACCCCGCTACGCGCCGCGGGAAGCGGACGCGCTGGCACCGGTTATCGAACGCTATATCAAAAAAATATGATAAAACAAAGCCTCTGCAATGATCTGCAGGGGCTTTGCTGTATGAAAGTCAATACGGGACAAAAAAAGAGGCGGGCAATGTGCCCGCCTCAAATAGGTTGATTATTCGCCCATCAGGGAGTTGATCAGCACGGTCATGGCTTCGGGAGCAACGTTGCCGATGGCACCAATCAGGGTGAAGATGTTGTTCTGGATATCCGCCATCACGGCCTGATATGCTTCGGAACTTTCATCCGCCAGATCTTCAATGTTCACAACGGTCAAGCCGCTCAGGTCAACGCCCTCCGCGGTGGCTTCGGTTTCGCTGCAGCTCATATACACGGTGACGATATCCATGCCCATCGCGGGATCGACGGTCAGAGCCATCTCAACGCCGTTTTCGTTGGGAACGAGGCTGCAGGTGGACTTGATGACATCGCCGGCAGTATACAGGTAAGCCGCGGCGCCCACAGTGCCGCCCATGCTGGCGGACTCGATGTGGAAGTAGATGTCGCTCAGGTTGCTGCCGCTGGCGATGGCGGTAACGGCAGCATTCCAGTCGCCGCTGTACTGCGCCATGGTATCGGTTACGATATCCAGCGAGATGGCGGCGTCCTCACCGCTCTCCATGACCTCAACGGTTACATACAGGGTATCGGTAGACAGGGCAATGGCGTTGTCGCCTTCGGACTCATAGGTGCTTACAACGGCCAGCAGCTGGTTTTCTTCGGCAGGAGCGGCTTCGAACTCCGCCAGCAGCATGGGCAGCACGTCTTCGGCGGTGAGGGTCACACCGGCCTGGGCGCTGATCTCATCCAGCAGCATCTGCATGACGGGGGCCAGCAGTTCATCGCTGAAGGCACGGGTCAGCACGGCGGCAGCCATGGCGTTGATATCGTTGGAGGTGATGTAGTAGCTGGTGACGTTGCCTTCCTGTTCAGAGACCATGTTTTCCAGCACGGCGGCGATATCGCTCACGTAGCCCATCACGTCCAGCATGATGGCACCCATCAGCTCTTCATCGCCCAGCACGCTCTCGATGGAACTGAAGAAAGCTTCGGGGTCAACGGATTCATCGTTTACAGTGGTGGTCACGCCAAGAGTGGTGTAGATATTATCCATATCCAGCTTGATGGCATAGGAGGGGAAGAGGGAGCTGACGAGGTAGATATCCTCGCCTTCCATGGCGCCGGCAAGGCTCAGTACGGGGGCTACGCTGCCGTTGCCGTCATCCAGACCAATCAGCACGGTACCGGCGGTTTCGCTGACATTGACGGACAGGACGGCCTTTTCCACCAGGGTCAGCAGCGCGGCGGTCAGCTTGGCTTCGGCATTGGCTTCCGCATCGTCGAGGGCGGGCAGGTCTGCCAGCAGGGCGTCGTTGATATCCACACGCAGTACCATCTGCTGCGTTTCAGCCAGACCGCTTACGCAGGACAGAAGCATCAGCAGGGACAGAAGAATGGCAATTGTCTTTTTCATGTGAGCAGGTTTCCTTTCATTATTTTATTGACTGTATTATAACACAAAAGGCGTGGGCCTTCAACCTGTCAATTGAGGCATCCGATCAGGCGGGCGAGGATTTCGGACATGACGGACTGCAGCTCTTCGGCATTCATGCTGTCCAGCACCCGCGCAGAAGAATCTGCTTTTTGCAGGTTGATGGGGGCCCCTGTACGAGAGCTGTAGTACAGCGTGATGTCGGTGCCGCCTGTCAGGTCCTGCCACATGAGACTGCCTTCCAGATAGGAGGGACGGTCGTCAAACTCGCCCAGCGGCCAGGCGTGGGCGCACAGGTTGACGGTCAGCAGCTGGGCGTGAAAATCGCTTTGCTCATCGGGCTGCAGCACCAGCACCAGCATGGCATCCTGACGGCGGGCGTAGCGGGTATCTTCCTCTGATACGACCAGGCCGCCGAAGCTGCCGCTCAGGGCGAAGGTGCCGCCGGAGTGTCCGCCATCGGTGCTGTCGGAGGAAAAGCTGCCGCTCAGCGCCAGACTGTCGGCCTGCTCATTGTCAAAACGGATCGCGGTCACGCGCTCGGGGGTGGTCAGGAGCACTTCGGTATGGGGGAGGGCGGTGAGGTTGCGTGTGGTGATCAGCACGGAGATATTGCCCGCAAACGGCAAAAAAAGCTCCCAGGAATCCATATAGCCCGAGGAGTCATAGTCTCTTCGCAGCGTCAGGGGGGCGGTCATGCCGCTGTTGTACAGTGCGGACATCAGCACAGGCAGCATACCGGGCGTCAGGAAGGCGTCTTTTTCCGCTTCGGTCAGGGAAGCTCCCAGCGCTGTCATCAGCGCTTCGTCGGCATAGAGCTTGCTCAGCAGCCGCACAGCCATGGAAGAAAGCGCGTCGGGGGCAATGACGGAATCGGCACGCATCGAGTAGGTTCCGTTTTCGGCACGGATGACGCTGATCTGCGTGTAACCGGCAAGCCATTCGGAAATATCGGCGTAATAAGGGCTGAGCAGGTTTTCCGGCAAGCCGTCCGCGGTAACGTTTATCAGCGCGTGGATCAGCGAGGGCCAGCTTTCTCCCTGCAAGGCATAGAGCATATCCCACACGCCGTTCTCTCCGCGCGGCAGGCTGAGCGCGCTGCCTTCGGTCAGACCGGAAAGAATGGTGCGGTCGCCGATGCCGGTGGCAACAGCGGTCAAAAGGTCGGTCTCTTTTTCTGTCAGTGTCAGACGGAGCTGGGATTGCCCGAAGGTGGCTTTGGCGCGGGAGAGAACATAGGAGCCGGACAGCTTCAGACCGGCGGATTTTTGCTTGAGCAGCCCCCACATCTCGGGGTCCATGCCAAAGGGGGCGGCGCCGCCCAGGGTAGCGGTACATTCAAAATGATAGGTGGAGTTGGCGTGGATCTGCCGCCTGATCAGGGCATAAACATCATAATCCGGTACCTCGGCGTGAGCGGGAAGGATCAGCCCCGGCAGCAACAGCAGGCACAGGAACAGGGAAAAGCATTTTTTCATCGGGTTCTTTCCTCCGCAAGCGGCGGTTATATCACCGCTGTGCCTTTCTATTATATATGAAAGCCGCGGTTTTGAAAAGACCTTGACCGCCTCTCCGCTCCCTTCCCGCTTGCCTTGACAGTTGTGCGCGGATGTACTAAAATATACTATGGTATATTGGTGGCAAAGGAGAACGTTGTATGCAGTCAGAACCCGAAAGATTCCGCCGCTCCGCGCAGGGAGCCGGTCAGCGCCGTCCGCAGTATCCGGATGAGGCGCCTTCTTCGGGTGCGCAGAATTCTCCCGCCTATCCCGGACAGAATTATGGCCCTCAGGGCGGCTACGGCACCTATCGTGCGCCCGAGCAGGGCAATTACGGCTACAGGGATTATCGGTCTGACATGCCCGAGCCCCGCGGCCGCCGCTCCGGCGGAGACAAAGAGAGACGCTCCCATGACAAAAAGGGGCATCCCATCGTTTGGCTGCTGGTATGCATCGTCTGTATCGTACTGCTGCTGGTCGGCTGGCTGAATGTACAGGCACTTTCCACGGTGTATACGCCCGCATTCAATCAGAAGATGACCTATCTGGCAGGGAATACCTTTTATAACGGCGTGCATGTGGACGGCATCCACATCGGCGGCATGACCTATGATGAGGCGCATGCCGTGCTGTCCCAGAACGCGGCGTATTCCAACCAGTTTTTCTCGCTGGCGGTCACCATTGACGGCATGACCTGGCACATTACGCAAAATGAGCTGCCCCTTGAGCGCAACATTGACGCGATGCTGGAGGAGGCCATGAGCATCGGCCGTCAGAGCGATTCCGCCACGGTATACTCCGGCCTGACGCCCTTTGAACAGCGCTATCAGCAGATGTGGGCGGCCAACCAGAACGGCGCTTACCTCAACACTTCCATCACTTATGACAAGGCGACGCTGCGCTCCCTGTGCGAGACGCTCTCTTCCCGCGTGGGCACGCATCCGGAAGACGCCATGATCTATTCGTTTGATTTCAAGACCCGCTCTTTTACCTTCCAGAGCGAAAAGCTGGGCACCGCCCTTTCGGCGGAGGAAATCTACAACGCCGTGGCTCCGCAGCTGGACGCCCATAACTATAATGCTTCCGTCAGCCTGCAGACGCACCCGATCGAGCCCGCGGTGACGGTGGCTTCCCTGCAAAGCTCTTACGGCCTGATTGGCACCTATACGACCTCGACCGAGGGCCTGACCGGCTATAACCGTACCAAAAACATTGAACTGGCCTGCGCCGCCATCAGCGGAACGGTGGTGCGGAGCGGTGAGACCTTCTCCTTCAATAATGCCACCGGCATGCGTACCGTGGATAAGGGTTATCTGCCCGCCGGCGCCATCGCGCAGGGCGCCAGCATTGAAGAGGTTGGCGGCGGTGTGTGTCAGGTGTCTTCGACCCTGTTCAATGCCGTGGCGCTGGCTGGTATGGAGATCGTATATTCTTCGCCCCATGCCTGGCCCAGCAGCTATGTAGAGCCCGGACGTGACGCCACCGTGGACTGGCAGTACGGTCAGACGCTGGCCAAATCGCTGGACTTCAAGTTCAAAAACAATTCCAATTTCCCGCTCTATATCGTCGCCTATCTGGATTCGTCCAGCAACTACAACAAGACACGAAAGGTGACCGTGGAGGTGTACGGCGCTTCTTTGGGACAGGGCGTGACCGTCAAGCTGATCACCGATTGCTATGAATATACGCCGGCACCGGCGGAGCCGAGGCTGACCTATGATCCCACGATGGAGTATGGCACCGAGACTGTGGTGGTCAAGGCGCGCGACGGTTATAAGTATCACACCTACCGTGTATATTATTACAACGGTACCGAGACCAAGCGTGAGCTGCTGCGCAACTCCACCTACAGGGTCTATCAGCAGGAGATCAAGTACAACGGCACGCGCTGAGGAGGAGACCGTATGCGAAAAGGCGAATTGCGCCGTCAGGCGCTGCTGGACGTGGCGCGGCAGCTGTTTTATGAAAAAGGCTACCGCGAGACTTCGGTGGATGATATCCTGCAGGCGCAGGGCTGCAGCAAGGGCAGCTTTTATCACTGCTTTGATACTAAACTGGATGTGCTGACCGCCATCAGCGAGGAAAAAGCCGCGGAATGGTTTGATCTGTACTGCAAGACGCCGTGTGCCACCTCGCTGGACCGGCTGAACGCGCTGCTTTATTGCATGCATCCCTTCCGGCAAAGGGAAGAGCAGTTTTTATCCACTCTGCTGGAGCTGCGCTCCCGATAGGAAAGCGCGGCTGTGGAGGGGGCGCTGCGGGATGCGGAACGCAGACTGTTCAAGTCCGAAATGGAAAAGATCGTCATGATGCTGTGCGCTTCGGATACGGCGCGTGTGGCGCGCACAAGGCTGGACGCGTTGGTGTTTGAAGCCTTTACCGCGTTTTATGATGAGATGCTGCTGACCATTGACCTGTGCCGCAAGGACCCGGAAGAGGTGTATTCTCTGCTGCCGCCGGTCATTGATTCCGCACGTTTTTTGTGGGAGCGTGTGCTTGACCTGCCCTACGGACGATTGGAGATCGTGCGGCCCGAGGAAGCATTGCCCCTGATTTATCGTTTGCTGACAACCGGCACCGACGCCGGTCAAAACACGGAGGTAACCGAATCATGAACACCGTTCTTGCTGCCCTGGACCTGAACAAATACGGCTCCAGCGATTTCTGGACAAGCCAGTTTTCCAACTTTACCCCGGCTACCGTGGCGCTGTGCCTGGTGCTGGCGTTGGTGACGGGCCTGCTCATCTCCTTTGTTTACAAAATCACCTACCGCGGCGTGCTCTACAGCCCCCAGTTTTCCATGGTGCTGATCATGCTGACGCTGATCACCGCCCCTGTGGTGATGGCCATCGGCAGTGACGTGGCGCTGTCCATGGGCATGGTGGGTGCTCTGTCCATTGTACGTTTCCGTACCGCCGTCAAGGAGCCGCTGGATACCTGCTATATGTTCTGGTCCATCACGATGGGTATTCTGCTGGGCGCCAAGCAGTACGCCATCTCGCTGGTTGTGGCGGTGGGAATCGGCATTATTCTGATCCTGCTTTCCTTTGTCAAAATGCGTCATCCCAACGCTTACCTGATGGTGGTGCATTATGATCCCTTTGCCGAGCCCGATATTCTGGATGAGGTGCGCCGTCATGACGCCCGCTCCCGTGTGCGCTCCAAGACCGTGACCCGCAGCGGTGCCGAGATCACCATTGAGCTGCTGCTGCGCAACCGCACGGACATTGTCGGCCATATGCTGGACCTCAAGGGCGTGCATGACGCCACGCTGGTCGCCTGCCAGAACGAAACCGGAGCTTAACAATGGCTGTACCGCTTCGACATGAGCTGAAGTTTTTCATCTCGCCCATCCAGTATCAGGTGTTATCGCGAACGCTCAAGGCGACGCTCAACCCCGATCCCAACGGTGATGAGAATAATCAGTATCACATCCGCTCGCTGTATTTTGACACGGTGTTTGACGATGCGCTGATGGACAAGATCGGCGGTACCGCCAACCGTGACAAGTACCGCATCCGCATTTATAACTTCAGCGATAAAATGATCCGTCTGGAGTGCAAAAGCAAGTTCAGGGACCTGATCTCCAAGCGCAGCGTGCGCATCAGCCGTGACCTTGCCGAGCAGCTCATTGCCGGTGACCCCACGGGACTGGAAAATACACGTTCCGGTCTGATGAGCGATATGTACCGGGAGATGCGCACCAAGCTGCTGCATCCCGTGGTCATTGTGGACTATCTGCGTGAGGCGTATCTGCACCCTGTGGAAGAGGTGCGCATCACCTTTGATATGCAGCTGCGCAGCGGCGTGGGCAGTAAAGACCTGTTCAATCCGCATGTGCCCACGGTGGCGCCGTTTGACCATGATGAGATTATTCTTGAGGTCAAGTATAACGAGTGCCTGCCGCCGTACATTGCCAACATCCTCACCTATGCGCTGCGGGACGGCGCCTGCCGCTCGGCCATCAGCAAGTATGTGTGGTGCCGCCGGTTTGAATTCAAGGACTTCTGAGAACGAAGGGATTTGAGGGGGAGAGGTACGCTTTACGATGCCGAAAAGCATACCTCTCCCCCCTTGACTCTCTCTTGGAGAAAAGGCGGTCAAAGGTAATAAAAAAGCACCCTTGCATTGATGAAAGTCATCAGACATCAAAGCAAGGGTGTGATATTGTGCGAAAAACTGCCCTTTCTCGGGTGGGGTTTGGGGCGACCATGCTTTCAGGCTCTGAAAGCGTGGTCGCCCCAACAAAATCTTATTCGTTTTTGCTCAGCTCGCTGCGCAGATAGCCGGCAAGAATCTCCACGATACGGGCATTCTTGCCGCCGCGGGTGACGATCACATCGGCATCATTGGCATAGTTGCGGATGTATTTTTCATACATCGGTTTGACCGTGGAACGGTACTGCTCGGAAATGTCCTCGATCTGGCGTCCTCTGTCACGGATGTCGCGCTTGATGCGGCGCAGCAGGCAGATATCGGGCTCCACATTGATGTACAGCTTGAGGAACATCTTGTCCCGCAGACGGTCATCAAAGAAGGCATGAATGCCTTCCACCACCACTACATCGGCCGGCTGCAGCATCTGTGTGGAGGCGGTGCGGCGGTGCTGGGAAAAGTCATACGCCTTACGGGGCACGCTCTTGCCCTCCATCAGGGCACACACATCCCGGTAGAGCAGGTCATGGTCAAAAATATAAGGCTCATCATAATTGAGCCGGGTACGCTCCTCAAAGGACATATCGGGATGATCCAGATAGTAGGCGTCCTGATTGATCATCACGCTGGTGGCGCCCACCGCGTTGCAAAGCTCTCTGGCCAGCGTGGTCTTGCCCGAGCCGCTGGCGCCGCAGATTCCGATAATTATCATGGCATTCTGCCTCCCTTATGAAAACAGGATACATTATCCTGCCGCTTCTGTCAAGCACGGCATTTTTCTTCCATATTGCGCTTGAAAACAGGGCGTGATGATGCTATAATTCCTTTTAGTAATGAAAGGAGTGTTTACACTTATGAAAAAGATGCTGAAAGAATTCAAAGCCTTCGCGATGCGCGGCAACGTGCTGGATATGGCGGTCGGCGTCATCATCGCCGGTGCCTTCGGCAAGATCGTGACCTCTCTGGTCAATGACATCTTCATGCCCTTCATCGGTCTGCTGACCGGCGGCACCAACGTGTCCAAGATGTTCTTCCTGCTGGGCAAGGCTCCCGAAGGCGTGGAGATCACCAGCCTGGAGCAGGCGACCGAACTGGGCATCGCCACCATGAACTACGGCGTGTTCATCCAGACCATCATCGACTTCATCCTGGTGGCGCTGTGCATTTTCTTCGTGGTCAAGCTGTTCAACAAGATGGCCCCCAAGAAGCCCGCTGCTCCCGCCAAGGATCCCCGCAAGTGCCCCTACTGCTTCTCTGTCATCGATGACAAGGCGACCCGCTGCCCCCACTGCACCAGCGAGCTCAAGCAGTAATCCATTCGTTCTTATTCCGGCTCGGGTGCATACCCGGGCCGTTTTTCATCCCGAAAGGACAGTAAAATGAAATTCAAGCATTTTTTCTGGGATTTTGACGGCACCCTGTTTGATACCTACGGACGCATCGCCCGTGCGGCACAAAAATCGCTGCGGGATCATGGCGTTGACGTCACGATGGAAGAGCTGATGCCCGCTGTCAAGGTGTCGATCCCCCACGCGTGGAAGACCTTTGCTCCGCAGTTTGAGCGTAAGGAGCTGTCATCGACCTATCATCAGTACGCCGAAGAGGAAGGCTATGACACCATGCAGCCCTATCCCGGGGCCATTCGCATGCTGGAAGCGGTGGTGGAGAACGGCGGCTGCAACTATCTGTATACGCTGCGCGGAAAAAGCGCCCTTGAAGCGCTGGATTATTATGGCTTGAAGGGTTTGTTTCGTGATTGTGTGACCTCGCTGGACGGCTTCCCCGGAAAGCCCGCCCCCGACGCGCTCAATCATCTGGTGGAAAAATTCTCCCTGGATACCAAGGAGTGCATCATGATGGGCGACCGCGATATCGACCTCAATGCCGGCTTCAACGCGGGCATGAGCGCGGCTTTATTTGACCCCGAGGGATGGTATACCGATTTTCCCATTGATCGCCGCTACAATACCTTCTTTGACATGACCGCCGACCTGGTGTGGGAAAAGTGCGAGAAGAACCTGCAGGTGCGTGACCTGTTTGACATGCAGGAAAGGCTGCAGAAGCAGTTTGAGTCCAAATGGGGCGGCATAACGCCCAAGCGCGGACGGGAGCAGACGCTGTGGATGGTGGGGGAGATCGGTGAGGTCATTGACATCATCAAAAAGAACTCCGCTGAAAAGATCATGACGCGTCCCGAGCTGAAGCGTCTGCTGGCGGAAGAGCTGGCCGATGTGAGCATGTATCTGTATGATGTGCTGCTGTGCTACGGCATCACGCCGGAGGAGTTTGCCGAGGTCTATCTGGAAAAACATCTGCACAACATGGGACGCGATTATCATCGTGAGCATGTTGAAAAGTACGGAAAGTAAACCATGCTGAGTGCAAACCTGAAAACCAAGATATCGATGCTGCCCGACAGCCCCGGCTGCTACCTGATGAAGCACGAGGGCAAGATCATTTATGTCGGCAAGGCTGTCAACCTCAAAAACCGTGTGCGCAGCTATTTTTACTCCAAAGAGCACACGCCCAAGGTAGCGGCCATGGTGGCGCAGATCGATGATTTTGATATTCTGCTGTGCAGCACCAATCTGGAAGCGTTGGCGCTGGAATGCAACCTGATCAAGCTGCACATGCCGCATTACAACATCCTGCTCAAGGATGACAAGCACTACCCTTATGTGCGCATCGACAAGCGGGAGGCGTTTCCGCGGGTCACCATTGCACGGCGCATGGTCAAGGATGGCGCGCAGTATTTTGGTCCGTATATCGGTGCCTCGGCGGTGCGGGATGCGCTGGAAGTGATCCGCAAGGCCTTTCCCATCCGCACCTGCACCCGTAAGCTGCCCAAGGAGCGCCCGGCCCGTCCCTGCGTGAACCATGAGATCGGACGTTGTCTGGGTCCGTGCTGCGGATTGTGCTCGGCGGAGGATTACGGCAAGGTCATTGACGGTGTCATCGCCTTTTTGAACGGCAACAACAAGGAGATCATTGAGCGGCTGAAAAAGGAAATGTGGGACGCTTCCGCTGCCTATAACTTTGAGCTGGCAGCCATGAAGCGTGATGCCATTCACGATATCGAAGGACTGATGGAGCAGCAGAAGGCCATTCAGACGCGTGACAGCCAGCAGGATGTGATCGGTCTGGCACAGGATGGACTGGATGCCATGGCGCAGGTGCTCATCATCCGCGATGGACGCATGATCGGCGGCGAAAGCTTTGCACTGCCGGGAGAGGGCTCGTAGCCGCGTGAAAACGTGCTGACATAGTTTACGCTGCGCTATTATGCCGACCGCATGCCCCCGAAGGAGATTCTGTGTCCCCTGATGGAGGAGCCGGAAGTGCTGCAGGAGCTGCTGCGCGAAAAGCGGGGCGGCGCTGTCAATATTCAGATTCCGCAGCGCGGGGATAAGCGCGCGCTGGTGCTGATGGCGGAGCGCAATGCCTGCGACGCACTGGAAAAACGCAATGCCCGTGCGCAGATCAAGGAAGAACGTACCGTTGGTGCTGTCAGGGAGCTGGCGCAGGCACTGGGCATGAAAACCGTGCCGAGGCGCATTGAGGGCTTTGATATTTCCAACACACAGGGTGTGCTGTCTGTCGCTTCCATGGTGGTGTTCATCGATGGTGAGGCAGCGCACAGCGAATACAGGCATTTTCGCATCAAGACGGTGGAGGGCGCCAACGATTTTGCCTCCATGAACGAGGTGCTGGGGCGGCGCTTTGAGCGTACGCTGCGGGAGGATCCTGCCGAGCGCTGGGTAATGCCCGATATGGTGCTGATCGACGGCGGTCCCGAGCAGCTGCGCTTTGCACTGGAAGCGGTGCATGCGCTGGGGCTGGAGGTGCCCATGTTTGGTCTGGCAAAGGAGGAAGAAGCCATCTGGCTGCCTGACCGTGAGGAACCCATCCTGCTGGATCATCACACGCCCGCGCTGCATCTGATTCAGCGCATCCGCGATGAGTCGCACCGCTTTGCCATTTCGTATCACCGCAGCCTGCGCGGAAAGGCGGCGACGCATTCCACGCTGGAGGATATTCCCGGCATTGGTCCTTCCCGCAGGAGAGCGCTGCTGGCGCACTTTGGTTCCATTCGCAAGATGAAGGAGCTGGATGATCCCGAAGCGCTGCTGGTGGTCAAGGGGATGACACGCCCCGCGGCGGAGGCGGTCTTTGCCGCGCTGCATCCGAAGGACGAAGAAGAGAAATAAGGGAGAACGTTGGGGCGACCACGCTTTCAGAGCCTGAAAGCATGG
>JAKSQG010000080.1 GCA_024404275.1 Clostridia bacterium
AGGGGAGGGAGCACATGAAGGATTCATCCAAGGTCACCATCCGCGATGTGGCGGAGCAGGCGGGCGTTTCCATCAGCTCGGTCTCCCGCTATCTGAATGACGAAAACAGCGTAAAGCCCGTGGCGGCGTATAAGATCCGCGAGGCGATCAATCAGCTGCAGTACGTCCCCGATGTGTTTGCGCGCAACCTGCGCACCCGTAAAAGCAATGTCATCGGGCTGGTGCTGCCGCATACCCGCAACTTCTGGGGCGATATCTGCAACATCCTGACCAACCTGCTGTTTGACAAGGGCTACATGTGCTATGTCTGTGTGACGGACAATGACGGCGTGAAGGAAAAACGCTTTGTGCATGAGCTGATCACCATGCACGCGGCAGGCATCATCATTATTCCCTCGGGTCAGAACACGCAGTACCTGCGCTCGGTGAACGAGACCTATCAGCGCATGCTGCTGTTTGACAGTACCGAGTTTGAGTGCGATGCGCTGCTGCCGCTGCGCTACAGCGAGTGCTCCGCCCGGCTGGCGGAACATATGCTGCGCCTCTATCCCGGGGAAAAGACCTTCTGCATCTTCGGCTTTCAGAAGAATGATTCCATCCGTGCCATGGAAAAGGGGCTGGACGGCGCGGTGGAAAAACAGGGGTATGCCGCGGAAAAATGCCTGAAATACTTTAATTGCCGTGCCTCCATCAATATTGAGCGGGCCGCGAAGGACATTCTGACCGAGGTGAAGAGCGGCGGAAGACCCGTCATCATCTGCTACGGCGCCATTTTTACCGAATCGCTTCTGATGCTGCTGCTGGCGCAGGACAAAGCCATTCTGGACAAGATCCATCTGGCCGGGTTTACGGAGCATCAGTCCTTTCAGCGCATCGGGTATGATTATCCCTGCATTTTCCGGAACGATCAGGAATGCGGGGTGCTGCTGGCCCAGCAGATCCTTCGCAAGATCGAGAACGGGGGAAACGGAACGGAGCCTCCCCAGATTTTGTATGCCTGTTCCACCGAGCACCTTTTGGAAGACTGAAAGGTGCCGTTTTTTTATACTTGATAAACTGAAAACGATTTCAGATTGCGTGAGACGAAGAAATTGTATTCAATACGAAAAGATGGCAAAGGTACTTTACATTCCGGCCAGATTGTTATATACTGAACCCATCCGAGGAGATTATCCGCCCGATCCGGCAAAGAAACAAACTGAAAACGATTTCAAAATCCGGCAGGCGGTACTTTTTTCCAGACCCGAACCGTGAAAGGAGAATTCATCATGCTCGTACCCATGAGAGCCATTCTGGAGGCTGCCGATCAGCACCGCTACGGTCAGGCTGCCTTCAATATGAACAGCGTCGGCCAGATCGAGGCCGCCATCCGCATCCATGAGCTGCTTCGTTCCGGCGCCATCCTGCAGGGCGCGGAGGCCAGCAACGCCTATATGTCCGGCGCGCAGGATTTTATGCACGGCACCATCGAGCAGAAGCAGGCGGGCGCCAAGGTGATCGGCGACGCCGTCAAAAAGTACGGCGCCGACAGCATCGTGCCTGTGGCGCTGCATCTGGACCACGGCAAGAGCCTGGAGAGCGTCAAGGCCTGCATCGACGGCGGCTATACCTCTGTCATGATCGACGGCAGCAGCTTGCCCTATGAGGACAACGTGGCCCTGACCCGTGAAGTGGTCAAGTATGCCCACCCCTACGGCGTGACGGTCGAGGGCGAGCTGGGTGTGCTGGCCGGTGTGGAAGACCATGTGTTCTCTGCCACCTCCACCTATACCAACCCCATGCAGGCGGTCGATTTCTTCAAAAAGACGGGCTGCGACGCCTTGGCCATCAGCTACGGCACCTGCCACGGCGCCAACAAGGGCAAGGATACCAAGATCCGCCGTGAGATCGCCATTGCCACCAAGGAGTGCATGATGCATGAAGGCATCAGCGGCTTCCTGGTCAGCCATGGCTCCTCCACCGTGCCGCAGGAGTATGTGCAGCAGATCAACGCCATGGGCGGCGACCTGCAGAATGCCTTCGGCATCGATGTCAACCAGCTGGTGGATGTGACCCGCTGCGGCATCAACAAGATCAATGTGGATACCGATATCCGTCTGGCCTGCACCCGCAACCTGATGGAGCTGTTCATCGGCAGCCCCGAGCTGCAGGAGAGCGAGACCGTGGGCGCTATCTGGAAGGCCATGCGTGCCAACCCCAAGAACTTTGACCCCCGCAATTACCTGTGGTCCATCATGCCCACCATCACCACCGGCGAAGTGCCCAATGCCGATGTGCAGAAGGTGGTCAACTGCATGAAGGACGGCGTGACCGAATCCATCGCTCCGCTGCTGGTGCAGTTTGGCAGCTACCGCAAGAGCCACCTGATCGAGGCTGTGACCTGCGAGCAGATGGCGGAACGCTATAAGAAGGCGGGTATCTGATCATGAAGCATATTTTTCTTAACCTGAAGCGCTTTGATGTACCGGTCGAGCTGGGCGGTGTGAACCGTCTGGCTCCGATGCAGGACTGGGGCACCGCCATTGTGGCGGGCACGCAGGACGGTTTGGCGAAGTATGACCCCGCCGAGGTGGAGTTTGCCATGTATTTGCCCGAGGCGCATGTGCTGAACGCCGTCAAGGCCAAAAAGCCCGGCAGTGCCGTCAAGATCGGCACGCAGGGCGTGTACCGCATGGATACCGCCGTGGGCGGCAACTTCGGCGCTTTCACCACCAACCGCTCCGCTTCCGCGGTGCAGGCCATGGGGTGCGAGAGCGTGCTGATCGGTCATTGCGAGGAGCGCAATGACAAGATGGGCATTCTGGCCGAAGCCGGTGTGACCGGCAAGGCGGCGACCGAGGCGGTCAACCGCATCCTCAATCAGGAGATCAAATGCGCCATCGCCCGCGGACTCAGCGTGCTGTACTGCATCGGCGAAAAGAGCGAGGAGCAGGAGCAGTGGCAGGAAGTGCTGGGCGCGCAGCTTTCCATCGGTCTGGACGGCGTGGACAAGAGCAAGGTCGTCATCGCCTACGAGCCCATCTGGTCCATCGGACCGGGCAAAACGCCTGCCGATAAGCCTTACATCACCAAGATCGTCCGCTTTGTCAAGGAACAGACCGGCGGCATGGACATCGTGTACGGCGGCGGACTCAAGACCGACAACGCCGAAATGCTGGCCTCGATCGACGAGATCGACGGCGGCCTGATCGCCCTGACCCGCTTCAAGGGCGAGATCGGCTTCTATCCCGATGAGTATCTGGACATCATTCGCCTGTATATGGGAAAGTGAGGAAATAAACGATGCAGCTGCAGTTTGAATACGGCAATGGCTTTATGACCGCCAATCTGCCCGATAACACCGATGTGTTTATTCCCGGCGAGACCGTGCCGGATCCCGAGTGCCTGCCGCAGGATTGGGACAGCCTGTACAACGCCACCATGGAATCCATCCGTCATCCCATCGGCATGCCCACGCTGACCCAGCTGGCCAAGCCCGGGGACAAGGTGGTCATCGTGATTCCCGACATCGTCAAGGGCGGCAACCAGCCCACCAGCCACCGCAAGGTGTCCATCCGCTGCTGCCTGGACGAATTGTATTCCGTCGGTGTGAAGAAGGAGGATATCCTGCTGCTCTTCTCCAACGGTCTGCATCCCCGTACGCCCATGAACGAGGCCAAGACCATTCTGGGTGATGAACTGTTCAATGAGTTCTGGTATTCCGGCCAGATCACCAGCCACGACAGCGAGGATTACGATCATCTGGTGGACATCGGCTACACCGATCAGGGCGACCATGTGATCATGAACAAGTATGTGTACGACGCCGATGTGGCCATTCTGATCGGCCATACGCAGGGCAACCCCTACGGCGGCTATTCCGGCGGCTACAAGCACTGCGCCACCGGCATCTCCCACTGGAGAAGCATTTCCGCGCACCATGTGCCGCAGGTCATGCACCGCCCCGACTTTGTGCCCGTTTCCACCAACAGCCTGATGCGTGACAAGTTTGACCGTCAGGGCATGCTGATGGAAGAAAAGATGGGCAAGAAGTTCTTCTGCTGCGATGCCGTGCTGGATACCAAGTCCCGCCAGATCGAGATCAATTCCGGCTGGGCGAAGGAAATGCAGCCCATCAGCTGGAAGACCGCCGACAAGCGCACCTATGTGCACTGGGCCGAAAAGAAGTACGATATCGTGGTGTTCGGTATGCCCACCAACTTCCATTACGGCAACGGCATGGGCACCAACCCCATCCAGATGATGCAGGCGCTGTCTGCGCAGGTCATCCGCCACAAGCGCGTGCTGAGCGATCATTGCGTGTTCATCGTGCCCTCCATCTGCGACGGCTGGTTCCATGAGGAGCGCTGGCCCTATCTGAAGGAACTGTACGAGATGTTCCAGCATGATTATATGCAGACGCTGCCCGACATGAACCGCTACGGTGAGCTGTTTGCCACCAACGAGGAATACATCCGCAAGTACCGCTTTGCCAACGCTTTCCATCCGTTCCATGGCTTCTCCATGATGAGCTGCGGCCATCTGGCGGAGCAGCACACCAGCGCGATCTACATCGTCGGTGCCCGCGAGCCCGGCATTGCCCGCGGCATGGGTCTCAAGACCCGCGCCACCATTGAAGAGGCCATCGAGGATGCCAAGCGCAAGATCGTGGGCGAGAACCCCAACATTCTGGCGCTGCCCAAGACCTTCACCACGGCTGCCGTGCATCTGTGCATGAAGGACCCCGGTGAGAACAGCCACTACCGTGATGACGCTCCCGCGCATCCGTGCGGCTGCTGATCGAACAAAACAACTCCACGGGGCGCGGGGAATCACTGCCCCCGCCCCGTTTTCTGGATGCTTTGAAGGGAGACCACTGAGATGGCCGGAAATCTGATTGTGATGCATGGCGGCGGCCCCACGGCCGTGATCAACGCTTCGCTGTACGGCGTGATCCGCGAGGCGCAGGCTGCGCCTGAGGTGGACCGTGTGCTGGTGGCGATCGGCGGCACCGGCGGCCTGCTGAAGGACTGCGTGCGGGATGTGACCGATCTGACGGAGGAAGAGCTGCATGGGCTGCTTTCTTCGCCGGCTTCCGCCATTGGCACCAGCCGTGACGCGCTGGAGCTGCCGGAATACCGGGCGCTGGCTTCGCAGCTGGAAAAATACGGCGTCAAATATGCCATCATGAACGGCGGCAACGGCACCATGGATACCTGCGGCAAGCTGTACGCGCAGTGCACCGAAAAGGGCATCTCGGTGATGGGTGTGCCCAAGACCATGGACAATGATCTGGCGGTGACCGACCATGCCCCCGGCTTTGGCAGCGCGGCGCGCTATATGGCGGGCTCTGTGGCCGAGGTGTGCTGCGATGTGGACGGTCTGCCCATCCATGTGGTGGTCATTGAAGCGCTGGGACGCAACGCCGGCTGGGTCACGGCGGCTTCCGCGCTGGCAAGCGACAGCTACGGCAGCGGTCCCGATTTGATCTATCTGCCGGAGCGTGCCTTCAACGAGGAAGAATTCCTGGCCGATGTGCAGGCCCTGATCGATGAAAAGGGTCATGGCGTCGTGGTGGCCAGCGAGGGACTGCATTATGCCGACGGCACGCCCATTGTGGAACCCGTTTTCAAAACGGGCCGTTCGACCTACTTTGGCGATGTCTCCGCGCATCTGGCACAGCTCATCACCAAAAAGCTGGGGTATAAATCCCGCAGTGAAAAGCCCGGTCTGCTGGGGCGTGCCTCCATTGCCTGGCAGAGCGAGACCGACCGTGATGAGGCGGAAATGTGCGGCCGGGAGGCCGTGCGTGCGGCAGTCAAGGGCGAAAGCGGCAAGATGGTGGCCATCCGCCGTCTGCCGGGGGAAACCTACGCCTCGGAGACCTTCCTGGTGCCCATTGAACAGGTCATGATGACCGAAGCCAAAATGCCGGACAGCTTTATCAACGAGCGCGGCAACGGCGTGACCGAAGCGTTTAAGGATTGGGTGCGCCCGCTGCTGGGCAGCCCGCTTCCCAAGCTGATGAATCTGCGCGGATGACAAAGGAGCAATGAAAATGAAACTGAGAGTGGAAGATAAACGCGGCCTTGTTTCTCCGGAAGCGCTGAAGGCGAAGATGGCCGAATCGGCCGCTGTTCTGGCCCGTGCGCAGGCCGGGGAAGAAAAATACGCCGACAGCCAGGGCTGGCTGAAGGTGGAGGAATGGGCCGGCGAAAAGGTGCTGGCGGAGATTGAAGCCATTGCCGACCGCGTGAAAAAGACCTGTGACGCCTTTGTACTGATCGGCGTTGGCGGCAGCAACAACGCCGCCCGCAGCGTGATCGAAGCGCTGGCGGACGGCAGCGGCGTGGAGATCATTTATGCCGGCAATACCCTGTCCGCGCATGCCCTGAGCAAGATGCTGCGGCAGCTGGAGGGCAAGGATTTTGCCATTGACTGCATTGCCAAAAACTTTGAAACGCTGGAGCCCGGCTCCTCCTTCCGCATTCTGCGCAAGGCGCTGGCGGAAAAATACAGCCCCGAGGAGGCGGCCAGCCGTGTCATCTGCACCGGCACCTACGGCAGCTCCCTGGAAAAGCTGTGTCAGGACAACGGGTACACCTTTGTGCCCTTCCCGACCAACATCGGCGGGCGTTATACGGCGATGAGCTATGTCGGTCTGCTGCCCATGGCCTGTGCCGGCATTGATATCCGTGCGCTGGTGAAGGGCGCCTCCGAGATGGAAGCGCGTCTGCACAGCGAAGGCTGCGAGGATAACCTCGCGCTGCGCTATGCCGCCCTGCGCAACCTGTACAACGAAAAGGGCTATCAGCTGGAGATGCTTTCTTGCTTTGAGCCCCGTCTGCGGTGGTTCTTCAAGTGGTGGACGCAGCTGTTTGCCGAGAGCGAAGGCAAGGACGGCAAGGGACTTTTCCCCGTGTGCGCCGAATACTCCGAGGAGCTGCACGCTGTGGGTCAGTACATTCAGGACGGCGCGCCGCTGATGTTTGAGACCTTTATCGATGTGAAGGATCCCGGCGCTTCGCTGGTCATTGAGCCCGACGGCAAGAAGGATTATTTTGACTATCTGAACGGCATGGACTTTGCCGATGTCAACCGCGCGGCCTTTGAAGCGACGGTGACCGCGCACAGTGATAAGCTGCCCTGCCTGATCTTTGAGGTGGAAAAGCTGGACGCCCATGCCTTTGGCAGCCTGTTCTATTTCTTCCAGTTTGCCTGCTATGTTTCCGGCGGGATCCTGGGCATCAACCCCTTCGATCAGCCCGGTGTGGAGGCCTATAAGGGCTGGATGTTCAAGGCTCTGGGCAAGTGACGGGAGAGACGGAAATGTTGTTGTTTTTTGTCGTAAGCCTTCTGGCTTCGGTGGCGGGTGCCATCTGCGGCATCGGCGGCGGTGTGGTGATCAAGCCCACGCTGGATATGTTCCATCTGGCCAGCGTGTCCACCATCAGCTTTTTGTCGGGCTGCACGGTGCTTTCCATGAGCTGCTATTCAGTCGGACGCGGCATGCTGTCCGGGGACAGCAAGGTGGACCTGAAAACCGGTACGCCGCTGGCCATCGGCGCCGCGGTGGGCGGTGTGGTCGGTCAGAACCTGTTTGGTGCCGTCAAGGCCATGTTTGCAAACGCCAACATGGTGGGCTCGGTGCAGGCCATCTGCCTGTTTCTGATCACGCTGGGCACCTTTGTGTACACGCTGCGCAAGGATAAGATCAGGACGCATCAGATCACAAACGCTGTGGTGTGCGTTGTGATCGGTCTGCTGCTGGGCATCATGTCCAGCTTCTTGGGCATTGGCGGCGGCCCCATCAATCTGGTGGTGCTGGGTTTCTTCTTCTCCATGAAGACCAAGACCGCTGCCCAAAACAGCCTGTACATCATCCTTTTCAGCCAGATCACCAGCCTGTTTACCACCCTCATCAAGGGTACGGTGCCGGAGTTTGACATTCTGGTGCTGATCCTGATGGTGGCGGGCGGCATCGGCGGCGGGATGATCGGCCGCGTCCTGAACAAGAAGATGGACAACAAAGCCGTTGACAAGCTCTTCCTGGGCCTGATGCTGCTGATCATGTTCATCAGCCTTTCCAACGCCTGGCGCTACGCGCAGGCATAAC
>JAKSQG010000081.1 GCA_024404275.1 Clostridia bacterium
TGATTATTCGACGATCTTGGTCACAGCGCCGGAACCAACGGTGCGGCCGCCTTCACGGATAGCGAAGCGCAGACCGGCCTCGATGGCGATGGGGGTGATCAGGGTCACTTCCATCTCGATGTTATCGCCGGGCATTACCATTTCCACGCCGTCAGGCAGCTTGATGTTGCCGGTAACGTCGGTGGTGCGGAAATAGAACTGGGGACGATAGCCATTGAAGAAAGGAGTATGACGGCCGCCTTCTTCCTTGTTCAGGACGTACACCTGACCAAAGAAGTGGGTGTGAGGATGAATGGAACCGGGCTTCGCCAGAACCTGGCCGCGCTCGATCTCGTTGCGCTGCACACCACGCAGCAGGGCGCCGATGTTGTCGCCGGCCTCAGCGTAGTCCAGGGTCTTGCGGAACATTTCGATACCGGTGATGACGGTGCTGCGGGGCTTATCCATCAGACCGACGATCTCCAGCGCCTCGTTCAGCTTCACAACGCCGCGCTCAACACGACCGGTGGCCACGGTGCCGCGGCCGGTGATGGTCATGGTGTCTTCAACGGGCATCAGGAAGGGCTTATCTTCATCGCGCTCGGGGTTGGGAATGTAGGCGTCAACGGCGTCCATCAGCTCGAAGATGCACTGGCAGCAATCCTGGCTGCGGGGATCGGAACCGTCATTCTGCATGTACTCCAGAGCCTTCAGAGCGGAACCCTTGATGATCGGAATGTCATCACCGGGGAAGTCATAGCTGCTCAGCAGCTCACGAACTTCCATTTCAACCAGCTCGAGCAGCTCTTCGTCGTCCAGCAGGTCAACCTTGTTCATGAACACCACGATGTAGGGCACGCCTACCTGACGGGCCAGCAGGATGTGCTCGCGGGTCTGGGGCATGGGGCCATCGGGAGCGGATACCAGCAGGATGGCGCCGTCCATCTGGGCAGCACCGGTGATCATGTTCTTAACATAGTCAGCATGGCCGGGGCAGTCCACGTGAGCATAGTGACGCTTTTCGGTCTCGTACTCAACGTGAGCGGTGTTGATCGTGATTCCGCGGGCCTTCTCTTCGGGGGCCTTGTCGATTTCGTCATAACGCATCTTCTGCGCATGGCCTTCGGCAGCCAGCACCATGGTGATGGCGGCGGTCAGGGTGGTCTTGCCGTGGTCGACGTGACCAATGGTGCCAATGTTTACGTGAGGCTTGTTGCGCTCAAACTTTTGCTTAGCCATTTTAAGTCTCCTCCTTAATCAAAAGAGAGTCTGTTATTCTTTGATACCGAGCACCTTGTTCGCGATGGAACGCGGAACAGCTTCATAGTGCTCGAACTGCATGGTGTAGTTGCCGCGGCCCTGGGTGCGGGAACGCAGATCAGTGGCGTAACCGAACATGGAGGACAGGGGAACGATGGAACGGATGGTTTCCATACCGGCGTGCTCGTCCATGCCTTCGATACGGCCGCGACGAGAGTTCAGGTCGCCGATAACGTCGCCCATGTAGTCCGTGGGCACAACGACTTCAACGTGCATCATGGGCTCCAGCAGGGTCTCATCAGCCTTCTTGAGGGCTTCCTTGAGAGCCATGGAACCGGCGATCTTGAAGGCCTGTTCAGAGGAGTCTACCTCATGGTAGCTACCATCGTAGCAGGACACGTGGAAGTCCACAACTTCGAATCCACCCAGAGGTCCGTTCTTGGCGGCCTCGCGGATACCGGCATCGATAGGAGCAATGAATTCCTTGGGAATGCTGCCGCCCACGGTGTCGTTGGAGAAGCTGTAGCCCTCGCCCGGGTTGACGGGACTGATTTCGATCCAGCAGTGGCCGTACTGGCCGTGACCGCCGGTCTGACGCTTGAACAGGCCTTCCGCCTTGGCCGCTCTGGTGATGGTCTCCTTGTAGGCAACCTGGGGCGCGCCAACGGTGGCTTCCACCTTGAATTCGCGCAGCAGACGGTCAACAATGATCTCCAGATGCAGTTCGCCCATGCCGGCGATGATGGTCTGGCCGGTCTGTTCATCGGTATAGGTCTTAAAGGTCGGGTCTTCTTCAGCCAGGCGCGCCAGCGCGAGGCCCATCTTCTCCTGACCGGCTTTGGTCTTGGGTTCGATGGCAACCTGAATCACGGGGTCCGGGAAGACCATGGATTCAAGCAGGATGGGAGCCTTTTCATCGCACAGGGAGTTACCGGTGGTGGTGTCCTTGAAGCCCACGATACCGACGATGTCGCCGGCGCGCACTTCTTCGACTTCCTCACGGTGGTTGGCGTGCATACGCACGATACGGCCAACGCGCTCGCGCTTACCCTTGGAAGAGTTGTACACGTAGCTGCCGGAGGCCAGAACACCGGAGTAGACACGGACGAAAGCCAGCTTACCGACGAAGGGGTCCACCATGATCTTGAAAGCAAGACCGGAGAACGGAGCGTCATCGGAGGGCTCGCGGACTGCCTCGGTCTCGCCGTCCATTTCAGTACCCTTGACGGTACCGATGTCCAGAGGAGAGGGGAGGTAATCCACCACGGCGTCCAGCAGGGGCTGAACACCCTTGTTACGATAGGAAGTACCGCACAGCACGGGGGTCAGCTTGCCGGCAATAACAGCGCGGCGGATGGCCACCTTCAGCTCTTCAACGGTGGGTTCTTCACCCATCAGGTACTTTTCCATCACTTCGTCGTCGGCTTCAGCCACCGCTTCGATCAGGTTGGTGTGCCATTCTTCGGCCAGATCCTGCATATCAGCGGGAATGGCGGATTCGGCCATCACCTTGCCCTGGTCATCTTCGTAGATCTCGGCCTTCATGTTGATCAGGTCGACCAGACCCTTGAAGGTGGCTTCGGCGCCAATGGGCAGCTGAATGGGAGCCGCATTGGCCTTCAGACGATCCTTCATCATGTTGACAACGCGGAAGAAGTCCGCGCCCATGATGTCCATTTTATTGACATAGGCAATGCGGGGAACGCCGTACTTGGTGGCCTGATGCCAGACCGTTTCGGACTGCGGTTCCACGCCGCCCTTTGCGCAGAAAACAGCGACAGCACCATCCAGAACTCTCAGGGAGCGTTCAACTTCAACAGTGAAGTCAACGTGACCGGGCGTGTCGATGATGTTAATCTGATGATTGCGCCATTCGCATGTGGTAGCAGCGGAGGTAATGGTGATACCTCTCTCCTGTTCCTGCTCCATCCAGTCCATGGTGGCGGCGCCGTCATGCACCTCACCCAGTTTATGAGTGCGTCCGGTGTAGAACAGGATGCGCTCAGTAGTGGTGGTCTTACCGGCGTCGATATGAGCCATTATGCCGATGTTGCGCACATGCTCAAGCGGATGAGATCTCGGCACAGTAGTTTACTCCTTTCAAATTCCGTGATGCGGCTTTCAGCCGTCCTTGCGGACAGCTTACCAGCGGTAATGGGCGAAAGCCTTGTTGGCCTCGGCCATTCTGTGCATTTCTTCCTTGCGGCCGACAGCCTTGCCGGTATTGGCGGCGGCGTCCAGCAGCTCGGCAGCCAGGCGCTCAGCCATGGTGTTTTCACCGCGGGAACGGCTGAACTCAACGAGCCAGCGCAGACCCAGCGTCTGACGGCGCTCGGGGCGGATCTCCATGGGGACCTGGTAGGTAGCACCGCCTACACGGCGGGCCTTAACTTCCAGCTGGGGCATAACGTTGGCCAGGGCAGCCTGGAACACTTCCATGGCTTCCTTGCCGGTCTTTTCGGCGATGGTCTCGAAGGCCTTGTAGCAGACCTGCTGAGCAACGCCGCGCTTGCCGTCCAGCATAATCTGATTGATCAGCTTGGTGACGACGACCGTCCCGTATACGGGATCGGGCAGTACTTCACGCTTGGGGATAAATCCACGACGGGGCATGTTGTTCCCTCCTTGATTGCGGTCCTTCCGTTAAACCGTCGGCGGCAAGTCAGCATCAAGCCGCTCTGTCAGGCAGTGTGCGGGGCGTTCCACGCATGCGCTTTCAGCGGCCGTTCCGAGCCGGGAAAGACTGTCACGCGGGCAAAGCGCCGCACAGCGGTTTTATAACAGAAGGAACCCCTGCGGTAATAAATTACTTCTTGGGGCGTTTCGCGCCGTAGAGCGAACGACCCTGCATGCGCTTGGCAACGCCGGCCGTATCCAGTGCGCCGCGGATGATGTGATAGCGGACGCCGGGCAGGTCGCGGACACGACCACCGCGGATCAGTACCACACTGTGCTCCTGCAGATTGTGACCAATGCCGGGGATGTAGCAGGTACCCTCGATCTGATTGGTCAGGCGGATTCTCGCGATCTTGCGCAGAGCCGAATTGGGCTTCTTGGGCGTCGTGGTTTTGACGCTCAGGCACACGCCGCGCTTTTGCGGGCAACCCTGCAGGATAGGCGCAGTCGACTTTTTGGCGACATCTGTTCTTCCTTTGCGGATCAACTGATTGATCGTAGGCATGGAAGCACCTCCTGTAAATTGATCGGAGCGGGATGGACCCGTCTCCTCCTATAAAACTTCCGCAACCCCCGGAAGCTATAGTCTGATTAAGTGGGGGATTCCTCCCCGTTTGCTGTCAGCGCCGCCGCGGCGCAGGGCACGGAAAGGCGGCACATGCGTCCGAGCTTTTCCATACTGACGCCTCTTTGTACGGGCACGCGGTTCTTTTCGCAGGCTTCAAGCACCTCTTTGACGATCCTCTCCGCCGCGTCATCCGCCACCCAGACACGTCTGGCTTTGCCGGAGGATACCGCCCGCAGGGTCTGTCTGAGCCCCGCGGCCACACGGCCGGACGCCTTTGACTGCTGCATCGCGCACCTCCGAAAATGCATTCATCTGTGCTTTGCTTGGTACAAAAACACAGTTGCCGCATTGCTGACAACTGTATCATTATAACTTTATGCAGGCAAATTGTCAACGGTTCGTCGCACTTTTTGCACTGATTTTTCGGAATTTTTGTCAAAATTTTTCGTCATCCGTACAATGGCGGTTATGGTTCCATATCATACATGCCGGTTATTTGCGGTTGAAGACGTTCATCGTGTCCTCAATGCCGCGAAGGATGAAGCTTTCCGCCGCCTCCGCCGCACGTTCAAAGCAGTCGCTCATCTTTTTGCGGTCCTCGGCGGTCTGGTACCCCGCCAGCACCCAGTCGGCCAGGTCCCACTCCGGCGGTCTCGCGCCCACGCCCACACGGATACGGGGAAAACGGTCGCTGCCCGTCTTGAGCAGAATATCCCGCCAGCCGTTGTGCGTGCCGGCGCCGCCGAAGGGGCGCACGCGCAATTGGCCCAGCGGCAGGTCGATATCGTCCGAAAAGATCATGCAGTCGTTGGGACCCACCTTGTACCAGCGCAGCGCGTCCGCCACGCAGTCGCCCGACAGGTTCATAAAGGTCTGCGGCTTGATGAGCGCTATTCTTTCGCCGTTGATGCGGGTCTCCCCCACCAGGCCGTGGCACATGCTCTTGTTGACGGAGATGCCCCATTTCTTTTCCAGGCAGGTGATGACCTCAAAGCCGGCATTATGGCGCGTATGCTCGTACTTTTCCCCGGGATTTCCGAGCCCGATCAGCAGCTTCATTTCACCCAGTCCCCTACAACGATGTCCGGCGTTTCGCCGCGGCCGTTCTCACGCATCACCATCAGCGACTTTTCGCAAACAGGCAGACGCTGCTCGCTGCTCTCGGTGGACAGCACAAAGCAGATGCCCTCCACGCGGCAGCGGAACTCCTCCATCAGGGAGATCATGCCGCGGGCGGTTCCGCCCCCGCGCATGAAATCGTCCACGATCAGGGCCGTACTGCCCTCACGGGCGGCGCGGCGGCTCAGCGACATGGTCTCGATGCCGCCGTGACCGGAAACATAGTTGATGTTGACGGCACTGCCCTCGTACACCTTGGAGGAGCGGCGGGCAATGAGCAGCGGCACATGCAGCGCCTCCGCCGTCATCAGCGCCACGGGGATACCCTTGGTCTCCATGGTCAGCACAAAGTCAATGCTCTTCTCGTAATACTCCGCGGCAATGACGCGGCTCATGCCGCGCACCATGGTCGGGTCGGAAAGGATATCGGAAAAATACAGATAGCCGCCGGGCAGGATGCGTCCCGGAGTCTTGAGCTGGTCGCAGATGTTTTCCAGCAGACGGCGGCCCGTCCCGGGCTGCGTCATCGGACGAAAGCGCATGCCGCCGGAGGCGCCGGTCACCGTTTCCAGCGTACCGATGCCAAACTCCTTGAGGGTACGCGAAAGGATCGCGGTATCCTCACTGACCGTGCTCTTGGCCGCGCCGAACATTTCGCAAAAATGAGAAAGTGTAAAAATACGGTTGGGATTGTCGGCAAGCACCTGAGACATGACCGCCAGCCGTTCGTTACGCTTGTACTTGTCCATAAAAAAACGCCTCCTGGAGAATTGTTCCGAAGGCGTATTATAGCATGCATGCACGAACAATGCAAGAAGATTTTTTATATAAAGTTCGTTTTATTCCGTTTCGACCAGTGAAATGCGGATGCAGGGGCGCACACCGCCGTTTTTATAATCCACCGTATAGAAGCTGCCGATGGAGCCGGTCGGGCGGACAATGGCGCCATGGGCGTTTTCGCGTCCGGGCGAGCGCATCCAGTACCAGGTGCAGCCGTCGTTTTCATCGACGTTGACGCCCTGCTGCACGGCATAGTCCGTCGCCTTCACCACGCGGTCGGCGGTGTTCGGGAACATTTTGAGCGTTTCGGCATAGCTGAGCAGATACACCTTGTCCTCGGTGTTCCTGCCGCCGTTGGAGGACCATTTCTCGCTGCCCTGTGCCTTGCCGTTGACCACCTCGGTGGTCAGGATCAGTGCCTTCTCACTGCTGTCAAAGGCGTTTTCAAAGAAAGTACCGTTCAGGAATGCGCGCAGGCTGGAGGTTTCCCAGGTCACTTCCCTTTCTTTTTCGTGATAGGGCTGCGCATCCAGCGCGTACACGCTCTGCAGCAGTGCCGTTTCGCCGTCCACCAGCAGCACACGCCATTCGATGGGCTCCCTGCCGTTATCGCTGCGTCCGTCCTGCTCATAGCTGCCAAACGGAATGACCTCACCTGCGGTCAGCATGCGCAGAACGACGCGCTTGGTTTCCTGCAGGTCCGCCGTCACGCTTTCATTGCTGGCGGACAGCTGCACCTTGCCGCAATAGGCAAAGGCTTCCCCGTCCAGCCCGGAAATGCCCTCGGGCAGCAGCACCTTTTCCAGCAGGGCACAGCCGGAAAACGCGTAGCGGGCCACCTGTTCGATACTTTGCGGCAGCAGCACGCTTCTCAATCCCGTACATTGGGAAAAAGCATAACCGCCGATCGTCTGTGTGCCCTCGGGCAAGATCAGCGTTTCCAGCGAGGTACAGGCGGCAAAGGCAAACTCGCCGATCTCCGGCACACCGCCCTCAAAGGTCAGATACTTCAGCCCCGAACACGCTCCGAAGGCATGGGAGCCGATGCTCGTCACCGCTTCGGGAATCGTCAGGCTGTACAGACCATGACACATGTAAAAGGCATAATCCTCCACTGCCGTCAGCGTTTCGGGCAGCGTCAGGTTGACCAGCTCCTTCCGGCCGTAAAAAGCGCCGCGGCCAATGCCGGTCACAAGGTGGCCGTCCAATTCGCCGGGGATCACGCACTCCTGTGCGTCCTCACCCTTCCAGGCCGTCACCTTCGCGGTGCCGTCCTCCAGCAGGGTATATTCAAACTCCTCCGTACTTTCGGCCAATGCGCCAAAAGCCGTCAGAATCAGCAGCAAAAGCATCATCAGCAGGGCTGTTTTTTTCATGAAATACTCCTTCAAAGGCAAATCGCCCCTATTATACCCTTTCGCCTCTGCCGCGTCAAGGAGCGCCCGCCAATTGCATCTTGCCAAGGCCTGCCGCAGATGATATAATATAGGTTGAAGTTTCATACACACCCCCCACTGTACGCAACGGCTTCGGCCGTTAAGGAGTATATCATGTCTAATCTGCCCCCCAACGATTCCGGCCTGCCGCAGGAGGAAAACGTCATCCGACGCCGCCGCTCCTCCTCCCGGCCCACAACATAGCCCGGGGAAGGCGCCGCTCCTCTTTTCCGGGATGCGCCTGCCGCAAACGAT